>NZ_WWIA01001157.1 GCF_009870065.1 Streptomyces sp. SID5785
GCCCACCACCTCGTGACGGACCACCTGCTCGTGCACCGCGTCCGCCTCCACATGCTCGTCGTAGAAGTGCTGGGCGGCGGTACCCGCGCCCAACCGACGCAGGGCATCAGCCAGCCGACGCGAGCTGGGCGAGGAGGTCGTCTCGACCGCGGCGAAGTGCCCGACCAGGGCTCCCCGCAGACTGCGGTGCAGACCGAGCAGCGACATCAGGTTCACCACAGCGAGCGCGCCGGCAGGAGACCGGTCGAGATAGTGACCGTAGGCGGTGTCCAGACCGAGGTCGGTCATCAGGTCGGCGAAGAGCACCGCGTGAATGTCGTCCGCACGGCCTGCGCCGAACTCGTCGTACTCGACGGCCACCATGCCCGCCTTGCCCTCCCGTGCAGGCGCGGGATCACCCAGGCGTGCGGGTCGGCCTCCTTCAGGTGGTAGAGGGAGCGCAGAGCGGCATACTCCGCGAACTGCCAGGCGTGTCCGTCGCGCTGCAGGTGGTGGCTGACACTCGTCGGATCGTGCCCGACGGGCTCGAGCTGCAGCGCGTCGAGCGTTTCCAGAGCGTCCTGCTCGGGCGCTGCGTCGGTCTGCAGCGCAGCGAGCATGCGCTGTTCCAGCAGGCGGCGTGGCCCCAGCAGTCCGGGCTCCCACTCCAGGTCCGGATCCACATCGTGGAAACCCTGGTAGTGCAGCTCGTACAGCAGGTAGAGCGCGAGCTGAAGGTCCTCGCCGTACGGGTCACAGGACGCGACATACGTGGGCCCCGGTGCGCCGGGGAGTGGTCCGCCTGCGCGGAGGGAGGAGATCACCCACGAGGACAAGGGGCCCCGCGACGGTGGGAGCCGCGGCGCGCGAGCCCGTGGCTCCGCCGTCCGGGCGGCAGGGCCTGTGCGAGGGGCGGCCGTCATGTCGGGTCCGTCTCGTCGAGGGTTGAGGGAGCCGGCGCGGGCTTGGGCCGCTTGCGGCCAGGTGCGCGGCGCCGGTGGCTCGTGTCGCACCAGGGGAAGGTGCGGCTGCGCCGGCAGGTGCAGATGGCGACCTGGAAGCGGTCCGAGGTGTGGACCGCTCCATCGGCATCGATCACCTCCACCGGCCCTTCGACGAGCAGTGGCCCCTCCCGGTCGACATGTATGCGACGCGGCGTGGGTTCAGACACGTTGGGCACGGACGACCACCAGTTCCTCCGATGCGGCCTCACGGTCGAGAAGCCCGCGCCCGCAGAGCCAGTTCCTGCGGTCGAGCATGACCGGACCGAACGGCACGAAGGCGCGGTCGACGACCGCGCCCTTCATTCCGAGGTGCGCGAGGTGCTGCAGGGTCTCCTCCTCGCCGCACAGGGCCGAGTGGACCATCAGGAGTGTGCCGGACGGGCGCAGCACCTGAGCTGCGGCGTCACACACACGGCCGACGACGGCGCGGCCGACGGGACCGCCGTCCCAGGCCTGCGCCTCTCCACGGTGGGGAGGCTGCTGGGGGGACGGCACATAAGGCGGGTTGCTGAGCACCAGGTCGAACGGGCCCAGCCTGCGGACGGAGTCGAGTCCCTTCGTCGAGCCCAGATCGTGGCGACGGACGCGGACGGACGTCCTCGCCATCCGTGCGTTCAACCGCGCAGTCCACACGGCACGCCAGGAGACATCGACGGCCGTCACAGCTGCGCCCGACCGCGCGGCATGCAGAGCCAGAATGCCGGAGCCGGTGCCGAGGTCGAGCACGGTGGAAGAGCCATCGACGGGCTCTGTGCCGAGGGCCCGCAGCAGCAGGGCCGTGTCGCGCCCTGGCGTGTACACACCGGGTGGGGCCACGACGCGCGGCTCTGGGGCGGCGAGGGAGGCCGGGGCCCGGACGAGCTGTACTTCGCCGTTCTCGGTCATCGCGCTTCACTCCGTGGCGTTGGTGTGCGGGTGCCATCACGAATGTGCTGCGGGGTCAGGGTCCCGCCGGGGCCGGTCAGCGCCCCAATGCCCTCGAAAGCTCGCTCTTGTTCATGGTGGAACGCCCGTCGATGTTGCGACGCTTCGCCTCTTCGTAGAGCTGATCCTTCGTCGGTCCCTTCGCCCCGCTGTGGGAGCGCTCGCCGCCACGCTGGGAGGCGGACTTTCTGTCCTGGGTGGACACCTTGCTCGAGGTCTTCGACTCTCCGGAGCGGGCGCGCTCCTTGTTCACGGTGCGCGCCGCGATCTCCTTGGCGCGCTTCGTGGAGGCACCGCGTTTCTGTGCGCTGTCCTTGACGTGTTCGTACTGGCGTTCACGCTTCGCGTTGGAACCCTGTGGCATGGCGCTCTCCTTCGAGGAAGACGGCGACCGGCACCGCTGTGGGCAGCCGGGTACCCCGTGGACCGGCGAGGATGCGCAGGAGCCTCGAACGGGCGCGTGGTGCGCAGGATGACGGGTACCCGGCCCGACCGGAAGCGGGATCCGGACAGCGGGAGGAGAGAGTCGTGACGGAGCGTGACGTCCGCGGTCGCCTGCGGAAGTATCGGGAGAATCGGCACTTCGGTCGCACCGGGGAACCGCGAGGTGAGGCGGGAGGAACGGACGGCGCGCTGAAGTCCTGGGCCGTTCCCGAAGGGCCCTCGGCCGACCCCGGTGACAGGCCCCCTGTTACCAGGGGCTGCGTGACGACGAGGAACGCTCCGATGTGATCAGGGAGCACGGACAGCCATGACCGACCGCCAGAAGCGTGTGCTGCACGCCCTGCTCGACGGGTACGGGCGGACGTACGCGGCCGAAGCAGGCATCCGGCTCAAGGACACCCCGCAGCCGCTGTACCGCACCCTCGTGCTGGCCACCTTGCTCAGCGCGCGCATCCGGGCCTCCATAGCCGTGGAGACGTCGCGTGCTCTGTACGACGCCGGGTTGCGCGACGCCCGGCGCATGGTGCAGGCCACGTGGCAGCAGCGGGTCGACGCGCTGGGGGCGGGCGGCTACCGCCGCTACGACGAGCGCACCGCCACCCGACTCGGCGACGGCGCCCGGCTGCTGCTCGACGACTGCGGCGGAGACCTGCGCCGGTTGCGGGAACGGGCGGACGGCGACGTGGGGGCGTTGCGCACCTCGCTTGGCCGGGTGCCGGGGCTCGGCCCCACCGGCGTCGGCATCTTCCTGCGGGAAGTGCAGGACGTGTGGGCGGAGTTCGGGACGCACATCAACGGGAAGGCCCTCCAGGGTGCCGAACGCCTCGGCCTGCCGAAGACGCCCGCCACGCTGACCCGCCTCGCGGGAGACGTGCCACGGGCGCAACTCGCAGCGGCACTGGTCCGCGCCGCCCTGGACCGGACCGTGGCCGAGGAGTGCCGGGCGCAGGCCGCCTGAGACGAGGGGAGACCGACGTCATGACGCGGAGTACCACCGAGAAGCTGCGGCTGGGCCGGCACACGCTCACGCTGCACCGGCAGGACAAGGCGCTGCTGCCCGGTACCGGACCTGGTGCCCCGGACATCACCAAGCGGGACCTCGTCGGGTACTACCGTGCGATCGCCCCGCACGTGCTGCCGCACCTGCGCCGCCGCCCCCTGATGCTGGAACGCCTGCCGGACGGCCTCGACGGCGACCGGATCATGCAGAAGAACACCCCTGCGTACTTCCCGGACTGGATCGGCCGCGTCGAGGTCGGCAAGGAGGGCGGCACGGTCCTGCACCCCCTCTGCGACGACACGGCGACCCTTGTCTACCTTGCCGACCAGGCGACCGTCACGCTGCACCGGTGGCCGTCGCGGGCGCCCGCCGTCGAGCGGCCGGACCGGCTCGTGTTCGACCTGGACCCGCCGGGCGACGACGACTTCGACGCCGTACGACATGCTGCCCGGCTGGTGCGTGAACTGCTGGACGAGGTGGGGCTCGCCTGCGGTGTCATGACCACCGGATCGCGCGGTCTGCACGTCGTGGCTGTCCTCCGCGGCGAGCACACCTTCGACGATGTCCACTCCTTTGCGAAGAAGGCTGCCGACACCCTGGCCGCCGCCCACCCGGACCGCCTCACCACCGCGATGCGCAAGCAGGACCGGGGAAACCGGCTCTACCTCGACGTGCAGCGCAACGCGTACGCACAGACCTCTGTCACCCCGTACACCGTGCGGGCGAAGCCGGGCGGCCCGGTGGCCACGCCCCTGACCTGGGGGCAGCTGGAGGATCCGGAGCTGACGGCCCAGCGCTGGACCATCGCGAACGCGGTCGAACAGGCCGACACGGATCCGTGGGCCGGCCTGCCCGGCCGAGGCCGCGCCCTCGGCCCCGCGGCGGCGAAGCTGCGCGCGCTGCGAGACTCCGGAGGCTGACCGCCGGGAGCTGAGCGCCGCGCGGTGTACGGGCAGCCGGGTGACACGCTGCCTCGCGCTGCGGCGGTCGGCCCTCACCGGCGCGGAGCGCGTCCACCAGTTCCTTGCGGTTCATCGACGACCGGCCCGGGATGTCCTCGTAGGCGGACTCCCGTCGTGCGCCGAGCCGGAGCCGCGGTCAGGCGGCCTGCCGGGCGAAGACTTCGAGGAGCGCCGCGTCGAAGACCTCGAGGTCGTCCGGCTTTCGGCTGGTGACCAGCACGTTGGGGCCGTGGTCGCACACCCGCACCTGCTCGTCGACCCAGGTGCCGCCCGCGTTGCGGATGTCGGTGCGCAGGCTCGGCCAGGACA
>NZ_WWIA01000120.1 GCF_009870065.1 Streptomyces sp. SID5785
ATCTGGCCCTGGACGACGGCGGCTGGTCGAGCGGCGGTCTCATCGCCGACTCCAAGATCGACGGGACGGTCGCGTCCGGGTCGCAGCAGCAGTTCCTGACCCGCAACAGCGACCTCGGCGGATGGAACGGCTCCAACTGGAACATGGTCTTCGTCGGCGACAAGGGCGCCCCGGGCAACACGTTCCCCAGCCCGCCCGACACGAGCGTCGAGCGGACCCCCGTCAGCCGCGAGAAGCCCTTCCTCTACGTCGACGACGCGGGCACCTACCAGGTGTTCGCACCGGACGTACGCACCGACACCACCGGTGCGAGCTGGACGGAAGGCGCCCCCGCGGGCACCTCGCTGCCGCTGAGCGACTTCTACGTCGTCAAGGAGGGCGCCACCGCGTCCGACATCAACGCAGCCCTCGCGGACGGGAAGAACCTGCTGGTCACCCCGGGGGTCTACCACCTCGACCAGACCCTGAGGGTG
>NZ_WWIA01000013.1 GCF_009870065.1 Streptomyces sp. SID5785
TGCTCACCACCCAGTACCTGGAGGAGGCCGATCTGCTGGCCGACGAGATCGTCCTGATCGACGAGGGCCGCGCCGCCCACACCGGCACGCCCGCCCGGCTGAAGGCCCGGATCGGGCACTACGCGCAGGTCGTCGTCGCCGAGGACGCCGGTGCGCAGGCCCTGCACGCCGCGGCCGTCGTCCTGGACCAGCTGACCGGATCGCGCCCCGCGCTCGACGCGGAGCGGCGCACCGTCGGGGCCGTCGTCCTCGATCCGGCCGTCACCCTGCCCCGCGTGGTGCGCGAACTGGACGCGGCGGGCGTCCCCGTGGTCGACGCGAGCCTGCGTCCGCCCACGCTCGACGACGTGTTCCTGCGGCTGACCGCCGGCCGCCCCACCCCGACGGAGGCACTGGCATGAGCACGGTTCTGTACGACGGCACGGCGGTGGTCGGCCGGCACCTCCAGCGGATCCGGCGCGCCCCGGCACTGCTGATCCTCACGCAGACGATGCCGGTGACGCTGCTGCTGTTCTTCGGGTACGTGTTCGGCAGCGCGCTGGCGATGCCGGGCGAGGAGTACCGGGCCTTCCTGGTGCCGGGGATGCTGGTGGCGACGGCGGCCAACGGCATCATGACGGGGATGTTCGCCGCCGCGCAGGACGCGCACCGCGGGGTGATGGACCGCTTCCGCACGCTGCCGATGAGCCGGGCCGCGGTGCCGCTCGGCCAGGCCGTCGCCGATGTCCTGACGACGGCGGCGGGGCTGGTGCCGATGGTGCTCGTGGGGCTCGCGATGGGCTGGCGGATCGAGAGCGGGCCGCTGTCCGCGCTCGGCGCCCTCGGCCTGCTGCTGCTGTTCCGCTTCGCGGCGACCTGGCTGGGGATCCTGCTCGGGCTCGCGTCCAGGAGCGAGGAGGCGGCGGGGCAGTTGGGCAGCGCCACCTTCATGCTGCCGATGCTGTCGAACGCGTACCTGCCGACCGACGGCATGCCCGGCTGGGTGCGCGCGCTCGCGGAGTGGAACCCGATCAGCGCCCTGGCCACGGCCGTGCGCGACCTGTGCGGCAACGCCCCGGTGCCGGAGTCGGGTGCCTGGCCGGTGACGCATCCGGTGGCCGGTTCGCTGGTGTGGTGCCTGGTGCTGCTCGTCCTGTGCGTGCCGCCCGCCGTACGCCGATCGGCACGCGGCTGAGGTCCGGCGCGGGGAGCGTCCGTGCGGCGGGAGCGACCGAGTTGCGGGAGCGTCCGAGCCGCGGGGCGCACGGGTCAGGGCCCGCACCCGACTCCCCCGCCGGGGCGCCCGCCGCATGCCGTGGGGATGACGGTCGCGGAGAAGCGCAGCGGTACGCCGGACGGCGCGGAGGTCGGACGCGGGCCCTGGAGCCGGTCTTGCGGCAGCCGGTCCTAGTGGCTGCCGAACAGCGTGCGGCGCAGTCGCCGCAGCGGAGCGAAGAGCGAGACCCGCCGCATCCGCGCAACCCTGCCGCTGCGCTCGTGCGCGTGGTCACGCGCGGTCAGCTCACGCATCAGCGTCGTCGCCTCGGCCGCCTCGCGCTGCGGGACGGCGGGGCCGCCGAGCACCGAGAGATGGCGGTCGAGCCGCGAACTGGTCGCGCTGCTCCCGCAGGTGATCGCAGGCACTCGAGGCCTGCTGCGCACTGTTATCTGTTCCATGTCACTCCCCACCCGTACGAGGGCACCCGGCCCGGGCAGGTTAACCCTATCGCCCCAGCGCGACACTCGTGTATCCCGGGCGCAGGATTCACCTGCCCCGTACGGAGGTTGACGCCCCGTCGACGACTACGCTCCGAATCTGACTGATTCCAGGGCGAGTTGGACAAGCAGGGCACGGAGCGAGCAATTCCGGGCCGCCTTCCGCCCCCTTCGTGACAGGGAGTGAAGGGCCGGTCGCGGTCAAGTCGGAGCGCGGACCGGCGTGTCGGACCCGACGGAGCAGCGCGGGCACCGCGCCGGCGCCGCCCCCGGGCGCAACGTGTCCCATCTCACTCACCCCGTGCGGCTGTGCCCCGCCCGCCCCTGAGGGAACCGGGTCCGAAGGGGCGGCAATCCCCCTCGATCGAGCTACTTTTGTTCAGAGTTGTCTCGCCGTCGAGGGGGCGCCCGTGGATCCGGAGCCGGACAGGGGCAGTGCACGGACGATCGCGGGCCGGTACCGGCTGATCGACCCGATCGGCGAGGGCGGCATGGGCACGGTCTGGCGCGCCCGCGACGAGGTGCTCGGGCGCGAGGTCGCCGTGAAGGAGGTGCGGGCACCGGCCGGCCTCCCGGCGGCCGAGGTCGAGCGGATGTACGCGCGGCTCGAACGGGAGGCGTGGGCGGCGGCCCGCGTCGCGCACCGCAACGTGATCACCCTGTACGACGTGGCCCTCGACGACGGGCGGCCCTGGATCGTGATGGAGCTGGTGCGCGGCGTCTCGCTCGGCGACCAGCTGGACGCCGAGGGCCCGATGCCACCGCGGCGCGCCGCACAGGTCGGCGCCGAGGTCCTCGCGGCGCTGCGGGCCGCCCACGAGGCCGGTGTGCTGCACCGCGACGTCAAACCGGCCAACGTCCTGCTGTCGAACGACGGCCGTATCGTGCTCACCGACTTCGGCATCGCGCAGCTGGAGGGCACGCAGGCGCTGACGATGACCGGCGAGATCATCGGCTCGCCCGAATACCTCGCGCCGGAGCGGGCGTTGGGTCGCACCCCCGGCCCCGCGTCCGACCTGTGGTCGCTCGGGGTGCTCCTGTACGCGGCCGTCGAGGGCCACTCGCCGTTCCGTCAGGACACGGCGCTGGGCACACTGCGCGCGGTGGTGGACGACCCGTTGCCGCCGCCGCACCGCGCGGGTCCGCTCGCGCCGGTCGTCGAGGGCCTGCTGCGCAAGGACCCGGCGGAGCGCACACCGGCGGAGTGGGCCGAGCAGGAGCTGCGGACCGTCGGCACGGGCGGGGCCCTGCGGGCCGGTCCGGTGCACGCCTCCCCCACCGCCGCGGTCACGGCGGCCCCGCGGCCGGGGCCGGGCGGCACGGCGCC
>NZ_WWIA01000121.1 GCF_009870065.1 Streptomyces sp. SID5785
GCCTCCTGGGTGTGGTGCGGATCCAGGTTCACGACCACGAGCACGGTGTCCTGGCCCGTTCGCTTGCTGTAGACGATGACCGCGTCGTTGTCGGCCTCGTGGAAGTGGAGGTTGCGCAGCGCCCGCAGGGCCGGGTGGCCCCGGCGGATACCGTTGAGCGCGGTGACGAGCGGGGCCAGCGACGTGCCCGCCCGCTCGGCCGACTCCCAGTCCCGCGGCCGTAGTTCGTACTTCTCGGAGTGCAGGTAGTCCTCCGTGCCGGGGCGCAGCGGGGTGTTCTCGCACAGCTCGAAGCCGGCGTACATGCCCCAGCTCGGCGCGAGGGTGGCCGCGAGCACCGCGCGGATCTCGAACGCGGCGCGGCCGCCGTCCTGGAGCGAGCCGTGCAGGATGTCCGGGGTGTTCACGAAGAGGTTCGGCCGCA
>NZ_WWIA01000122.1 GCF_009870065.1 Streptomyces sp. SID5785
CCTCGCTCGCGTCCGCCGCGGCGTCCGCGGCGTCGGTCAGGCCGAGCGCGACGGCGGCGGCCGGGAGCTGCTCGTCGACGAGTTCGCCGCCCGCACCGACGCGGGTGTCGGGACCGGCCCAGCGGGCCAGCCGCACCGCACGCGACAGAAGGGGCGTGGCGAGGGCGTCCCGCGCCAGCTCCGCTTCGGCGGGCAGCCGCACCGGCGGCAGGGTGGAGCTGTCTGACATCGGCTGGTTCTCCTCAAGAGCTACGTTGCGACCGCTCAGCCTAGGGCCTGTCCGGCGGGTCAGGTCGCGTCCGGGTGGCCCGGGCCGGTCTGTGCCGGTGAGCGGGGTCTGGTGCGTCGAGATGCAAGGCGGAGGA
>NZ_WWIA01000123.1 GCF_009870065.1 Streptomyces sp. SID5785
GTCCTGCCGGTCGTCCGGCGCTCCGCACGCGCCGCCGCGGCATGGCTGGCCGTCGTGGGCGCGGTGTGGCTGGCGCTGCTGGCTCTCTCCGCCGACGCGGTCTGGGTCGCCTTCCCCCTGTTCTTCCTCCAGCTCCACCTGCTGTCGCGTCGCGCGGGTCTGGCCGCCGTCGTGCTGACCACCCTCGCGGCGATCGCCGGTTTCTCCGCCCATCAGGGTTCCTTCAGCCTCGGCATGGCGATCGGACCGGCCCTGGGGGCCGCCGTCGCGGCCGCGGTGGTCTGGGGGTACCAGGCCCTGTACCGGGAGAGCGAGCAACGGCGACGCCTCATCGAGGAACTCACGGCCACCCGCGCCGACCTGGCCCGGGCCCAGCACACCGCCGGTGTCCTGGCCGAACGCGAGCGCCTGGCCCGTGAGATCCACGACACCCTCGCCCAGGGGCTCTCCAGCATCCAGCTGTTGCTGCGCGCGGCCGAGCGCGCCCTGCCGTCGGCGCCCGAGAACGCCACCCGCCACATCGACCAGGCCCGCCAGGCCGCGGTCGACAACCTCGCGGAGGCCC
>NZ_WWIA01000124.1 GCF_009870065.1 Streptomyces sp. SID5785
GGGCCACTGGTTCGCCTCCGCGAGCAGCACCGTGTCCGGATAGAGCGTGTCGATCTCCCTGCGGACCCGCTTCAGGAACGCGTGCGACGCGGGCAGGTTCTCGCAGTCGGTGCCCTCGGCCGCGTACAGGTACGGCACCGCGTCCAGGCGGTAGCCGTCGATGCCCAGGTCCAGCCAGAACCGCAGGGCCCCGAGGATCTCCTCCTGCACGCGCGGGTTCTCGTAGTTGAGGTCCGGCTGGTGGGAGAAGAAGCGGTG
>NZ_WWIA01000125.1 GCF_009870065.1 Streptomyces sp. SID5785
TCCCGGCGCAGCCGGAACCAGTAGAAGCCGTGTCCGGCGAGGGTGAGGAGGTAGGGGGGTTGGGTGATGGTGGGGAAGCGGACGCCGCCGATGAGTTCGACGGGGTGGCGTCCGGTGTGGGGGGTGAGGTCGAGTTCGGTGGGTTGGGGGAAGCGGGAGAAGTTGTGGACGCACAGGACGACGTCGTCGTCGGTGTCGCTGGTGTCGTGGGTGCGGCGGGTGGTGGGGGTTTCGCGGAGGAAGGCGAGGACGGCGGGGTTGGTGGAGGGGAGTTCGGTGTAGGTGCCGAGGCCGAAGGCGGGGTTCTGTTTGCGGATCTCGATCATGCGGCGGGTCCAGTGGAGCAGGGAGGAGGGGGAGGACATGGCGGCTTCGACGTTGGTGACCTGGTAGCCGTGGACGGGGTCCATGATGGTGGGGAGGGTGAGGCGTCCGGGGTCGCAGGAGGAGAAGCCGGCGTTGCGGTCGGGGGTCCATTGCATGGGGGTGCGGACGGCGTCGCGGTCGCCGAGCCAGATGTTGTCGCCCATGCCGATCTCGTCGCCGTAGTAGAGGATCGGGGAGCCGGGGAGGGAGAGGAGGAGGGCGGTGAAGAGTTCGATCTGGTTGCGGTCGTTGTCGAGGAGGGGGGCGAGGCGGCGGCGGATGCCGATGTTGGCGCGCATGCGGGGGTCTTTGGCGTATTCCGCGTACATGTAGTCGCGTTCTTCGTCGGTGACCATTTCGAGGGTGAGTTCGTCGTGGTTGCGCAGGAAGATGCCCCATTGGCAGCCGGCGGGGATGGCGGGGGTCTTGGCGAGGATCTCGGAGACGGGGTGGCGTGATTCGCGGCGGACGGCCATGAAGATGCGGGGCATGACGGGGAAGTGGAAGGCCATGTGGCATTCGTCGCCGCCGGAGGTGTAGTCGCCGAAGTAGTCGACGACGTCCTCGGGCCACTGGTTCGCCTCCGCGAGCAGCACCGTGTCCGGATAGTGGTCGTCGATCTCCTTGCGCACGCGTTTGAGAAAGGCGTGCGAGGCGGGCAGGTTCTCGCAGTTGGTGCCTTCCTCGGCGTAGAGGTAGGGGACCGCGTCGAGGCGGAAGCCGTCGATGCCGAGATCGAGCCAGAACTTGAGCGCGGCGAGGATCTCCTCCTGCACGGCCGGGTTCTCGTAGTTGAGGTCCGGCTGGTGGGAGAAGAAGCGGTGCCAGTAGTACTGCTTGCGGACCGGGTCGAAGGTCCAGTTGGAGGCCTCGGTGTCGACGAAGATGATCCGCGCGTCCTGGTACTGCTTGTCGTCGTCGGCCCAGACGTAGTAGTCGCCGTAGGGCCCGTCGGGGTTCTTGCGGGATTCCTGGAACCACTCGTGCTGGTCGCTGGTGTGGTTCATGACGAAGTCGATGATGACGCGCATGCCGCGGTGGTGGGCGGCGTCGGTGAACTCGACGAAGTCGGCGAGGTCGCCGAACTCGGGGAGGACGGAGGTGTAGTCGGAGACGTCGTATCCGCCGTCCTTGAGGGGGGAGTTGAAGAAGGGGGGCAGCCAGAGGCAGTCGACGCCGAGCCACTGGAGGTAGTCGAGTTTCGCGGTGATGCCCTTGAGGTCGCCGACGCCGTCGCCGTTGCTGTCCTGGAAGGAGCGGACGAGGACTTCGTAGAAGACGGCGCGTTTGAACCACTCGGGGTCCCGGTCCTTGGCCGGGGTGTCCTCGAAGGTGTCCGGGACGGGCTCGTTCATGAACATGTGTGCGTGGCCCTCCGGTCAGGGGTGCGGGCGGTCGCCGACCGTGAAGATGTGTGCGGGGGTGCGGCCCGGCGTGAGCCGTACGTAGTTGGTGCGACCCCAGTCGTAGGTGTCGCCGGTGAGCTCGTCGTGCACCCGGACGGTCTCGTGCCAGGCGCGGCCGAGCCGGGGCAGGTCCAGGGAGACCGTCGCCTCCTGGGTGTGGTGCGGATCCAGGTTCACCACCACGAGCACGGTGTCCGTGCCGCTGCGCCGCGAGTACACGAGCACCGCGTCCTGGTCGGCGTGGTGGAAGTGGAGCCCGCGCAGGGTGCGCAGGGCGGGGCTGCGCCGGCGGATCGCGTTGAGCCGGGTGAGCAGCGGGGCGATCGTGCGGCCCTCGCGTGCGGCCGACTCCCAGTCGCGCGGGCGCAGTTCGTACTTCTCGGAGTGCAGGTACTCCTCGCTGCCCGGTCTCAGCGGGGTGTTCTCGCACAGCTCGTAGCCGCTGTACACGCCCCAGGTCGGGGAGAGCGTCGCGGCGAGCACGGCGCGCAGCTCGAACGCGGGCCGCCCGCCGTCCTGGAGGAACGCGTGCAGGATGTCCGGGGTGTTCACGAAGAGGTTCGGCCGCATGTGGGCGGCCGCCTCGCCCGACAGCTCGGTCAGGTACGCGGTGAGCTCCTCCTTGGTGTTCCGCCAGGTGAAGTACGTGTACGACTGCTGGAACCCGATCTGTGCGAGCGTGTGCATCATCGCGGGGCGGGTGAACGCCTCGGCCAGGAAGATCACGTCGGGGTCCGTGCCGTTGATCTCCGCGATCACCCGTTCCCAGAACACGACGGGTTTGGTGTGCGGGTTGTCGACGCGGAAGATACGCACCCCGTGGTCCATCCAGAACCGCAGCACCCGCACCGTCTCGGCGACCAGGCCGGGCATGTCGCGGTCGAAGGCGATCGGGTAGATGTCCTGGTACTTCTTGGGCGGGTTCTCGGCGTGGGCGATCGTGCCGTCGGGCCGGTGGTGGAACCACTCGGGGTGTTTCTCGACCCAGGGATGGTCGGGTGAGCACTGGAGTGCGAAGTCGAGGGCGATCTCCAGGCCGAGGCCGGTGGCGCGGGTGACGAAGGCGTCGAAGTCGTCGAGGGTGCCGAGGTCGGGGTGGACGGCGTCGTGGCCGCCCTCGGGGGAGCCGATGGCCCAGGGGACGCCGACGTCGTGGGGGCCCGGGGGCAGGGAGTTGTCGGGGCCTTTGCGGTGGGTGGTGCCGATGGGGTGGACCGGGGGCAGGTAGACGACGTCGAAGCCCATCGCGGCGATCGCCGGGAGGCGCTCGGCCGCGGTCGCGAACGTGCCGCTGACCGGTGGCCTGCCCGGTTCGACGACCGCGCCCTCGGAGCGCGGGAAGAACTCGTACCAGGAACCGACCAGCGCCCGCTCCCGCTCCACGAG
>NZ_WWIA01000014.1 GCF_009870065.1 Streptomyces sp. SID5785
GGGAGCGCGGTGTGCCGGTGGCCGGCATCGAGCTGTCGGAACACATGGCCGCCGTCCTGCGGCGCAAGGCCGACGCCGCCACCCTTCCGGTGACCATCGGGGACATGGCCACGACCGTCGTCCCCGGCGAGTTCACCCTGGTCTACCTCGTCTACAACACCATCTCGAACCTGCTCACGCAGGACGAACAGGTCGAGTGCTTCCGCAACGCGGCACGTCACCTCGCCCCCGGCGGCCGGTTCGTCATCGAACTGGGCGTGCCGCCGCTGCGCTTCCTGCCGCCCGGTCAGGTCGCCGTGCCCTTCGACGTCTCGGAGCGGCATCTCGGCTTCGACACCTTCGACCTGGTCGAACAGATCCTGGTCTCGCACCACTTCACCCGCGACGGCGAGAACGGCGCCTACCGCCGCGACGCCTCCCGGCACCGCTACGCCTGGCCCGCGGAGCTCGATCTGATGGCCCGGATCGCCGGCCTCGAGCTGGAGCGCCGTGTGGCGGACTGGTACGGGACACCGTTCACCGAGGACTCCGCGCAGCACGTGTCCGTGTGGCGCAGGCCGGCCTGACCGTCTATCCGCCGAAGGCACCGCCCCGCAGGCGCGCCCGCAGCCGTGCGGCGTCCACGGGGCGACGCTCGACGTGGACGGCGGGATCGCGGCGACGCGTCTCTCCTGACGGACAGTCCGTTCAAGGCATGAACAGAACGGGGCTGCTTCGCGCCTCTTGACGCCTCCATGTGCCCGCGAGTTTACTCACGCCGTGAACGAAGCCTGAGCCGACGGCACTTCGGGGCCCCCATCGTTCATGCCTCAAAGTCGCCTGTCAGGTTCATGGTGAGACCCCCCACGAGAGAAGGCTTCCCATGAGGACAGCTCGACGCCTCGCCATCGGCGCGGCCGTCGCGGCGCTCGCGACCGGAACGGCCGTCGTGACGGCCGCGTCCGCCGCCCCGCCCGGCGGCAGCGGAGCACATGCCACCGCGGCCCCGGCCGCCGTCGCCCCGTACCTGTACAACGGCTGGGGCGACCCCCCTGACCCGGCCGAGGTCCAGCAGGCCACCGGCGTCAGCTGGTTCACCCTCGCGTTCGTCCTCAGCAACGGAGGGTGCGATCCGCAGTGGGACGGCGGCCGGCCGCTCAAGGGCGGCGTGGACGAGCAGACCGTCGAGGCCGTCCGCGCCGGGGGCGGCGACGTCGTGCCGTCCTTCGGCGGCGCCAACGGCAACAAGCTGGAGCAGAGCTGCTCCGACGCCGACGCCCTGGCCGGCGCGTACCAGAAGGTCATCGACGCCTACGGGCTCAAGGCGATCGACATCGACATCGAGGGCGACGCCTACAACGACCCGGGCACCCAGCAGAAGACCATCGACGCGCTGAAGAAGATCAAGGCCGACAACGCGGGCATCACGCTCTACGTCACCTTCCCCAGCGACCAGAACGGCCCCGACGGCAGCATGATCGGCCGCGCCGCCGACGCCGGACTCGAGGTCGACGGCTGGACCATCATGCCGTTCGACTTCGGCGGCGAGGGCCAGGACATGGGGCAGCTCACCCAGCAGGCCACCGACGGCCTCAAGGACCGGGTCAAGGAGGCGTACGGCTACAGCGACGACGAGGCGTACCGGCACAGCGGACTTTCCTCCATGAACGGGATCACGGACGTCAACGAGACGGTCACCCCGGAGGACTTCGAGGCGGTCCTGGGCTACGCGCAGGAGCACCACCTCGCCCGGCTCGCCTACTGGTCCGTCAACCGGGACCGCCCCTGCCCCGGCGCCTACCCGAACGACGACACCTGCTCCGGCGTCTCCCAGGATCCCTGGGAGTTCACCGGCATCTTCGCCCGGTACCAGGGCTGAGGGAGGACACCGTGATGTTCACCCTTTCCCGCGGACACGCCCGCCGGCGCCGCGGACGCACCCTGACTCTCGTCGCCGCGTCCGTCCTGCTCACCTCCGGAGCCATCGGCGTCGTCACGACGCAGAACGCCGACGCGGGCCCGGCCCCGCACACCGGGGCCGTGCGGGCCGAGGGCGCGCCCGACCTCGGCCCCAAGGTCGACATCTTCGACCCGTCCATGTCCCGGGAGGACATCCAGGGCCGGCTCGACGAGGTGTTCGCGCAGCAGGAGAAGAACCAGTTCGGCACCGAGCGGCACGCCGAACTGTTCACCCCCGGCAGCTACGAGGTCGATGCCGACGTCGGGTTCTACACCCAGGTCGCGGGCCTGGGCCTGTCACCCGACGACGCCACCGTCCGGGGCGCCGTGCACGCGGAGGCCGACTGGTTCGACGGCAACGCCACACAGAACTTCTGGCGCAGCGCCGAGAACCTGGCCGTCGAACCGTCCGGCGGCAGCGACCGCTGGGCCG
>NZ_WWIA01000126.1 GCF_009870065.1 Streptomyces sp. SID5785
TTCAACGTCTACCCGCGCGAGGTCGAGGAGGTGCTCGCGCGGCACCCCTCCGTCGCCCAGGTCAGCGTCATCGGCCTGCCCGACGCCGAGCGCGGCGAGGAGGTGTGCGCCGCCGTGGTGCTGCGCCCGGGCGCGCCGGACGCCCCGGACGACATCGTCGCCTGGTCCCGCGAGCGACTCGGCCGGCACAAGTACCCGCGCGTCGTACGGCTCCTCGACGAACTGCCGCTCGGGCCCAGCGGCAAGATCCTCAAGCGGGACCTCCGCGAGGTGTGCGCATGACCGTCGTCGAGACCACCCACGGCCCGGTGCGCGGCACCGTCGAGCAGGGTGTCGCCGTCTTCCGCGGCATCCCCTACGCGGCCCCGCCGACCGGAACGCTGCGCTTTCGGGCTCCGGAGCCCCCCGAGCCCTGGGACGGCGTCCTCGACGCCACCGCCTTCGGGCCCACCGCCCCCAAGAACCCGTACGCGGCGCCCCTGAACGCCCTGCTGCCCGACCCGGACGTCCCCGGCGACGGCTGCCTCAACCTGAACGTCTGGACGCCCGCCACCGACGCGGCGCCGCGCCCCGTCATGGTGTGGATCCACGGCGGCTCCCTGCGCAACGGCTCGTCCGCGGTGCCCACCTACGACGGAGGCGCCTTCGCCCGCGACGGCGTCGTGCTGGTGTCCCTCAACTACCGGCTCGGCGTGGAGGGGTACGGCGTCTTCCCGGACGCCCCGGCCAACCGCGGCCTGCGCGACCAGATCGCCGCGCTGGGCTGGGTGCGCGACAACATCCGGGCGTTCGGCGGCGACCCGGACAACGTCACGGTCTTCGGCGAGTCCGCGGGCGCCACGAGCATCGGTGTGCTGCTCGCCGTGCCGAGCGCCCGGGGACTGTTCCGGCGGGCCGTGCTGCAGTCCGGCATCCCGACGACGGCGACGCCCGCACGGGCCGCGGCCACCACCGCGGCGATCGCCGAACGGCTCGGCACCGAGCCCACCGCCGCGGCCTTCGCCGCCGCCGACCGCGGCCGGCTCCTGGCCGCGCAGCGGGACGTCACCCAGGGCGGCAACCCGCTCACGGGCGGACCCGGCTTCGACATCGTCGTCGACGGCGACCTGGTGCCCGAGGACCCGTTCACCGCACTGGCACACGGCGCGAGCAGCGGCGTCGACCTCCTCGCGGGCAGCACCACCGACGAGTACCGGCTGTGGTTCGTGCCCACCGGTCTCGTCGACCGCATCGGCGAGGACGACCTGCGCGCCGCCCTGGTCCGGCAGCAGGCGCCCGAGGACACCGCGCAGGTCTACCGCGCGGACCGACCCGGCGCGTCGCCCGGCGAACTCCTGGGCGCGATCGCCACCGACACCCTGCTGCGCGTCCCGCTCAACCGGCTCGCCGACTCCCGGCTCGCCGGACCGGAGCTCGCCGGGCGTACGTACCTCTACGAGTTCGGCTGGCCGTCCCCGGTGCAGAAGCTCGGGGCCTGTCACGCGCTGGAGATCGGGTTCGTCTTCGACACGCTCGACGCGGCCGACGGACGCCTGCTCACGGGCGGCGACGCCCCGCAGGCGCTGGCCGACGCCATGCACCGCGCCTGGGTGTCGTTCGCGGCGACCGGCGATCCGGGCTGGTCGCAGTGGGGTCCAAAGCGTCCGGTCATGACTTTCTCCGGGGACGGTGCCCGCCTCGTGCACGCGCCCAGGGAGCACGAACGCCGTCTGTGGAGGTGACCCCGCCCCCCTCTTTGTCCTGTGACTGGAGAAAGTCATGGGTAATTCCTGCGCAACTTCTTCCCACACCAGGCAGGCACTGCTACGTTCACCGTCGAAAGCAGGACCACTGGAGCCCGAAGAGGCGGGGAGGGGCACGTGAGACGTATGACGGCTCGACCCGCGAACACGCATCAGGCGCGTCTGTTGCGGCTGCTGCGTGACGGAGGGCCCAACTCCCGGGCCCAGCTGGGCGATCAGATCGACCTCTCCCGGTCGAAGCTGGCCGTCGAGGTGGACCGGCTCCTGGAGACCGGACTCGTGGTCGCCGACGGACTCGCCGCCTCGCGCGGCGGCCGCCGCTCCCACAACATCCGGCTCGCACCCGAACTGCGGTTCCTCGGTGTCGACATCGGCGCGACCTCGGTCGACGTCGCCGTCACCAACGCCGAGCTGGAGGTCCTCGGGCACATCACGCAGCCCATGGACGTCCGGGAGGGGCCGGTCGCGGTCTTCGAGCAGGTCCTCGCCATGGTCGCGAAGCTGAAGGCGTCCGGGCTGGCCGAGGGGCTCGACGGAGCGGGCATCGGTGTGCCCGGTCCCGTCCGCTTCCCCGAGGGCGTGCCCGTCGCGCCACCGATCATGCCCGGCTGGGACGGTTTCCCGGTCCGCGAGGCACTCAGCCAGGAGCTGGGCTGCCCCGTCATGGTCGACAACGACGTGAACCTCATGGCGATGGGGGAGCAGCACGCCGGCGTCGCCCGCCAGGCGCGCGACTTCCTCTGCGTCAAGATCGGTACCGGTATCGGCTGCGGGATCGTCGTCGGCGGAGAGGTCCACCGTGGGACGACCGGTTCGGCGGGCGACATCGGGCACATCCAGGTCGAGCCCGACGGCAGGCCCTGCGCCTGCGGCAACAAGGGCTGCCTGGAGGCCTACTTCAGCGGCGCGGCACTCGCCCGCGACGCCGAGGAGGCCGCACGCGACGGGCGTTCGCCCGAGCTCGCCGGACGGCTGGAGTCGACCGGGGCGCTCAGCGCGGCGGACGTCGCGGTGGCCGCCGCGGCCGGTGATCCCACCGCCCTCGACCTGATCCGCGAGGGCGGCAACCGGACCGGCCAGGTCATCGCGTCCCTCGTCAGCTTCTTCAACCCCGGCCTCGTCGTCATCGGCGGCGGGGTCACCGGCCTCGGCCACACGCTGCTCGCCGCCCTGCGCACCCAGGTCTACCGCCAGTCGCTGCCCCTGGCGACCGGCAACCTGCCCATCGTCCTGGGAGAGCTCGGTCCCGCCGCCGGAGTCATCGGCGGCGCCCGCCTGATCAGCGACCATCTGTTCTCACCCGCGTAGGCCTCCGGGCCGCAGCACGACCGGGCCCGCGCCCGGCACCATGCCCGGCACCACCCCCGGCTCCGCTCCGAACAGCGCCACCCGCACCACCGTACCCGTACTCGTACCTGAACCTGCCGTACCCGTACCGGACCGCCGGTCCCGCGCCTGCCCACACGTGTCACCACGCTGTCTCCGCACGTCCGCGCTCCCGTCTTTCCCCCACGAAGCACCGCGCGCTGCTCTGCCCTGCCCTGAAACCGGCCCGCACCCGTTCATGAGGGAACCGCCATGGCACCAGAACCACCGCTGCTCACCATGTCCGGCATCACCAAGTCGTTCCCGGGCGTGCGCGCCCTCGACGGCGTCGACCTGGAGGTCCAGGCCGGCGAGGTGCACTGCCTGCTCGGCCAGAACGGCGCGGGCAAGTCCACGCTGATCAAGGTGCTCGCCGGTGCCCACCAGCCCGACGGCGGCGTCATCACCTGGGCCGGCGAGACCGTCACCCTGCGCTCGCCGATCGCGGCCATGCGCCGCGGCATCGCCACCATCTACCAGGAACTCGACCTGGTCGAGGGCCTGTCCGTCGCCGAGAACGTCCACCTGGGACACGAGCCGACCACCGCCGGTTTCGTGGTCCGCGGCCGGGACGCGAAGAGCACGACCAGCGCGCTGCTCAAGCGGCTCGGGCACGGCGAGATCGACCCCGGCACCCTCGTCGGCGACCTCTCCGCCGCCCACCAGCAGATCGTCTCCATGGCCCGGGCCCTCTCGCACGACGTGCGCCTCATCGTGATGGACGAGCCCTCCGCGGCGCTCGACCCCGACGAGACCGACAACCTCTTCCGCATCGTCGGCGACCTCACCGCCGACGGCGTCGCCGTCATCTACATCTCGCACCGCCTCGAGGAGATCCGCCGCATCGGCGACCGCGTCACCGTCCTCAAGGACGGCCGCGCCGTGGCCGTCGGCCTGCCCGCCAAGGACACCCCGACCCGCGACGTCGTCGCGCTGATGACCGGCCGCAACGTCGAGTACGTCTTCCCCGAGCGGCCCACCGAACACCCCGCCGCCGAACCGGTCCTGACGGTGCGCGACCTGTCCCGCACCGGCGAGTTCGCCCCCCTCGACCTGGAGGTGCGCCCCGGCGAGATCGTCGGCCTCGCCGGACTCGTCGGCTCGGGCCGCTCCGAGATCCTCGAGACCATCTACGGTGCCCGGCGCCCCACGAGCGGTACGGTCACCGTGAACGGCACGGCCCTGCGGCCCGGCAGCGTGCGCTCCGCCGTGCGGGCCGGACTCGGTCTCGCCCCCGAGGAGCGCAAGGCCCAGGCCCTCCTGATGCTCGAGTCCGTCACACGCAACGTCTCCGTCTCCTCCATGTCCCGCTTCTCGTACGGCGGCTGGCTCAACCGCGCGGCGGAGCACGACGCCGCGCGCCGCGCCACCCAGGACCTCTCGCTGCGGCCCGACAACCCCTCCGTGCCCGTGCGCACCCTGTCCGGCGGCAACCAGCAGAAGGCCGTCCTGGCCCGCTGGCTGCTGCGCGGCTGCAAGGTGCTGCTGCTCGACGAGCCGACCCGCGGCGTCGACGTCGGCGCCCGCGCCGAGCTCTACGCCGTCATCCGCCGGCTGGCCGACGAGGGCCTCGCCGTCCTCCTCGTCTCCAGCGAGGTCCCGGAGGTGCTCGGCCTCGCCGACCGGGTCCTGGTCCTGCGCGAAGGACAGGTCGTCCACGAGTCCCCGGCGCAGACCCTGACCGAACACGAGGTCCTGGACCTGGTCATGGAAGGCACCCCGGCATGACCCCGGCGACAGACCCGGCCCCCGGCGTGCCGCCCCGCACCGCAGCCGCACCGCACTCACCGACGACCCACCCCGAAGGGACCACGGCGCCATGACGCAGCCCGCCTCACCCGCCCGCCCGGCGGAGCCGAAACGCGCCGACGCCCCGCCGGCCCGCGCCCCCCTGAAGGCGCTCCGCGCGGACCTGCGCACCCTCTCCCTGCTCGGTGTGCTCGTCGCCCTGATCGTCATCGGCGGCATCACCCAGCCGGACAGCTTCCTGGACACGGACAACGTCCAGCTCGTCCTGACCCAGGCCAGCGTCATCGGCGTCGTCACCGTCGGCATGACCTTCGTGATCATCTCCGGCGGCATCGACCTCTCCGTCGGCGCGATCGTCGCCCTCGCCAGCGTCTGGGCCACGACCGTGGCCACCCAGGAGTACGGCTTCCTCGGCATCCTGTTCACCGCGATCGTCGTCGGTGTCGGCTGCGGCCTCGTCAACGGCGTGCTCATCGCCTACGGCAGCATGGTCCCCTTCATCGCCACTCTCGCGATGCTCGCCTCGGGCCGCGGACTCGCCCTGCAGCTCACCGACGGCAAGACCCAGGTCGTCACCGTCGACAGCGTGCTGAGCCTCGGCGAGCGGGACTCCTACATCCTCGGCATCCCGCCGCTCGTGCTGGTCTTCGCCGCGGTCACCGTCATCGGCTGGCTGGTGCTCAACCGCACCACCTTCGGCCGTCGCTCCGTCGCCGTCGGCGGCAACGCGGAGGCCGCCCGGCTCGCCGGCATCGACGTCCGCCGTCAGCGTCTGTACCTGTACCTGCTCTCCGGTCTGTGCTGCGGCATCGCCGCCTTCCTCCTCATCGTGCTCTCCGGCTCCGGCCAGAACACCAACGGCAACCTGTACGAACTCGACGCCATCGCCGCCGTCATCATCGGCGGCACCCTGCTCACCGGCGGCCGCGGCACCATCGTCGGCTCCGTCCTCGGCGTCCTGATCTTCACCACGATCCAGAACATCTTCGCGCTCAACAACCTCCAGACCGACGTCCAGCAGATCGCCAAGGGCGCGATCATCGTCGTCGCCGTCCTGGTCCAGGGACGTACCTCGCGCTCCACCACCTGACCCACCTCACCCCTCGTGCCCCGGGAAGGGACGACGCCATGCCAGACATGACGAGCCGCAGAAACATCCTCTTCGGAGCGGCAGCCGCCGTGACCACGGGCGGGCTGCTGACCGCCTGCACCAGTAACGAACCGAGTGACAAGGGAAGTTCCAGCAAGGCCGCCGACCAGCCGGTCGCCGACGACAAGCCCGGCAAGCAGGTCACCATCGGCTTCGCGGGACCGCAGGCCGACCACGGCTGGCTCAACGCGATCAACGACAACGCCAAGGAGCGGGCGAAGAAGTACTCCGACGTCACGCTGGAGGCGACCGAGGGCTCCAACGACACGGCCGCCCAGATCGGCCAGGTCGAGACGCTCATCAACAAGAAGGTCGACGTCCTCGTCATCCTGCCCGCCGACGGCAAGGCGCTGACCCAGGTCGGCCTCAAGGCGATGCGCGCGGGCATCCCCGTGGTCAACCTGGACCGCATCTTCAACACCCCGCAGGCCTACCGCTGCTGGGTCGGCGGCGACAACTACGGCATGGGCCTGGCCGCCGGCAACTACATCGGCGAGCAGCTCAAGGACAAGAAGAACGCCAAGGTCGTCGAGCTGGCCGGGATCGACAACCTCGAACTCACCAAGCAGCGCAGCCAGGGCTTCGACGACGCCCTCAAGAACTTCCCGAACATCAAGAAGGTGGCCCGCCAGGCGGCCGACTTCACCGTCGAGTCGGGCCAGGCCAAGATGTCGCAGCTGCTGCAGGCGCAGAAGAGCTTCGATGCCCTGTGGAACCACGACGACGACCAGGGCGTGGGCGCCCTGCGCGCCATCAAGCAGGCCGGGCGGGACGACTTCCTGATGGTCGGCGGCGCCGGCGCGCTCTCCGCGATGCAGGCGATCGAGGCCGGCGACAGCGTCCTGAAGGCGACAGTCCTGTACCCGCCGACCATGGCGGCGTCCGCGATCGACCTCGCCCGCGCGCTCGGCCAGGGCAAGGGCATCAGCGGCATGGCCGAGTTCGAGATCCCCGCGCACGTGACCCTGTTCTCGGCGGTCGTCGACAAGAAGAACGTCGGCCAGTACATGCCGACCGGCTTCAGGTGACAGGTGCCGGCACGAGGCACCTGGCGATCACGGCGTGGACGAGGAGGACTTCCGCATGGCAGGCAGCAGCACGGGCGCGACGAGGGACCCGGACGCGACGGGGGACGGCGGCGAGGGGAACGCCGGGGCAGGGCACAAGCCCGTCCTGGGCGTCGGGATGGTCGGCTACGCCTTCATGGGGGCCGCCCACTCCCAGGGGTGGCGCACGGCAGGGCACGTCTTCGACCTGCCGCTGCGGCCCCGGCTCGCCGCGGTCTGCGGCCGTGACGGTGCGGCCGTGCGCGCCGCGGCCGACCGGCTCGGCTGGGCGGCGGCGGAGACCGACTGGCGTGCGCTGATCGCCCGGGACGACGTCGACGTCGTCGACATCTGCACACCCGGCGACAGCCACGCCGAGATCGCGGTCGCCGCCCTGGAGGCCGGCAAGCACGTGCTGTGCGAGAAGCCGCTGGCCAACTCCGTCGAGGAGGCGGAGGCCATGACGGAGGCCGCCCGGGCCGCCGCCGGGCGCGGCCAGATCTCCATGACCGGGTTCAACTACCGGCGGGTGCCCGCCATGGCACTCGCCCGCCGGATGATCGCCGAAGGGCGCCTCGGCACCCTGCGCCACGTGCGGGTCAGCTATCTGCAGGACTGGCTCGTCGACCCCGCCTTCCCGCTCACCTGGCGGCTGCAGAAGGCCCATGCCGGATCGGGCGCGCTCGGGGACCTGGGCGCGCACGCCGTCGACCTCGCCCAGTACCTCGCGGGGGAGCCCGTCGCCGGGGTCTCCGCGCTGACCGAGACCTTCGTGAAGGAGCGCCCCCTGCAGGACGGCGCCTCCACGGGCCTGACGGCGACCGGGTCCGCGGCCGTCGGCCAGGTCACCGTGGACGACGCCGCCGTGTTCACCGGGCGCTTCGCCTCCGGGGCCCTCGCCTCCTTCGAGGCGACCCGCTTCGCGACCGGCCGGAAGAACGCGCTCAGGATCGAACTCAACGGGGAGAAGGGCTCGCTGGCCTTCGACCTGGAGCGGCTCAACGAGCTGTACTTCCACGACCAGACGGAGCCCGCCGCCGGGGCCGGCTTCCGGCGCATCCTCGTCACCGAACCGGAGCACCCCTACCTGGAGGCCTGGTGGCCGCCGGGCCACGGCCTGGGCTACGAGCACACCTTCGCCCACCAGGCCCGCGACCTGGTCCACGCGATCGCCGCGCGCACCGCGCCCGCGCCGTCGTTCGCCGACGGGCTCCAGGTGCAGCGCGTCCTCGCCGCGGTCGAGGAGAGCGCGGCGAAGAACTCCGTCTACACCCCCGTACCGGCCTGAGGAGGTCCGCACACCGTGCCACGCCAGTTCACGCTGTTCACCGGACAATGGGCGGACCTGCCGCTCGAGGAAGTCTGCCGTCTGGCCCGGGACTTCGGCTACGACGGCCTGGAACTCGCCTGCTGGGGCGATCACTTCGAGGTCGACAAGGCACTCGCCGACCCGGCCTACCTGGACTCTCGCCACGCCCTGCTCGACAAGTACGGGCTCAAGTGCTGGGCGATCTCCAACCACCTCGTCGGCCAGGCCGTCTGCGACGCCATCATCGACGAACGCCACGAGGGGATCCTGCCCGCCCGTATCTGGGGCGACGGCGAGGCCGAGGGCGTACGGCAGCGCGCCGCCGCCGAGATCAAGGACACGGCCCGGGCCGCCGCGGCCTTCGGGGTCGACACCGTCATCGGCTTCACCGGTTCGTCGATCTGGCACCTCGTCGCCATGTTCCCCCCGGCGCCCGAGTCGATGATCGAGCGCGGCTACGAGGACTTCGCCGAGCGCTGGAACCCGATCCTCGACGTCTTCGACGCGGAGGGCGTGCGCTTCGCCCACGAGGTCCACCCCAGCGAGATCGCCTACGACTACTGGACCACGCACAAGGCCCTCGAGGCCGTCGGCCACCGGCCGGCCTTCGGGCTCAACTTCGACCCCTCGCACTTCGTGTGGCAGGACCTGGACCCGGTCGGATTCCTGTGGGACTTCCGGGACCGGATCTACCACGTGGACTGCAAGGAGGCCCGCAGGCGCCTGGACGGGCGCAACGGCCGCCTCGGCTCCCACCTGCCGTGGGGCGACCCCCGGCGCGGGTGGGACTTCGTGTCCGCCGGCCACGGTGACGTCCCCTGGGAGGACGTCTTCCGGATGCTGCGCTCCATCGACTACACGGGGCCCGTCTCCGTGGAGTGGGAGGACGCCGGCATGGACCGTCTGCAGGGTGCGCCGGAGGCCCTGCGCAGCCTGAAGGCGTTCGACTTCGAGCCGCCCACCGCGTCCTTCGACGCCGCCTTCAACAGCTGACCGCACCGCCACGGGGACGGGGGCCGGGCCATCGCGCCGGTCCCCGGTCCGGGCTGCCCGGAACCAGCTTTGTCCTGTGATGGGAAAAAGCTCAACTATCAGTGACGCAAGGGGTGTTCGTCCCGGACAAACGCCGCTACGGTCCCTGACGTGAACCTGAAGTTCCGCAGAGCACTCCAGGACACCCACGCCCCCGGGGTGACGGCGCACCCCGGCGCCCGCACCGCACGTCCAAGCACCCGTTCCGTACGGCCCACCCGTTCCCGGAGGGACTTCGTGCACAGAAGCAGACTCAGAATCACCGGAGCCAAGCGGCGCCCCCGGATGCGTACCGCACTCGCCCTGCTCACCGGCGCGCTCCTCGCCGTGGGGTCCCCGACGGTGTCCGCCGTCGCGGGCGCCCCCGCGGACGCGTCCGGCACCAAGACGGCCGCGGCCGCCGACGGCCAGTTCCAGCAGGTGCCGCTGGCCAAGGGGGAACCGGAGATGGGCGAGCCGATGTCGCTCGCCGTGCTCCCGGACCGCAGCGTCCTGCACACCGCGCGCGACGGCACACTGCGCCTGACCGACCAGGGTGGCGTCACCAAGGTCGCCGGCAAGATCCCCGTCTACGACCACGACGAGGAGGGCCTGCAGGGCGTCGGCATCGACCCGGACTTCAAGAACAACCGGGCGGTCTACCTGTACTACGCCCCGCCGCTCGACACCCCGGCCGGCGACGCCCCGGAGACCGGGACCGCCGACGACTTCAAGCCGTTCGACGGGGTCAACCGCCTCTCCCGCTTCGTCCTCAACGACAACGGCACGCTGGACATGGCCAGTGAGAAGAAGGTCCTCGAAGTCGCGACCTCCCGTGGCACCTGCTGCCACGTCGGCGGCGACATCGCCTTCGACGCGCAGGGCAACCTGTACCTGTCGACCGGCGACGACACCAACCCCTTCGCCTCCGACGGCTACACGCCGATCGACGAGCGGTCCGACCGCAATCCGGCCTTCGACGCCCGCCGCTCGGCCGGCAACACCAACGACCTGCGCGGCAAGATCCTCCGCATCAAGGTCGCCGAGGACGGCTCCTACACGATCCCCGAGGGCAACCTCTTCGCCCCGGGCACCGAGAAGACCCGCCCCGAGATCTACGCGATGGGCTTCCGCAACCCGTTCCGCATCAGTGTCGACAAGAAGACCGGCACGGTCTACGTCGGTGACTACGGCCCCGACGCCGGTGCCGCCGACCCCAAGCGCGGCCCGGCCGGCCAGGTCGAGTTCGCCAAGGTGACGAAGGCCGCCAACTTCGGCTGGCCGTTCTGCACCGGCGACAACGACCCCTACGTCGACTACGACTTCGCCACCAAGGAGTCCGGCGAGACCTTCGACTGCGCCGCACCGAAGAACACGTCCCCGCACAACACGGGCCTGACCGACCTGCCGCCCGCGCAGGCCGCGTGGATCCCGTACGACGACGCGTCCGTGCCCGAGTTCGGCAGCGGCTCCGAGTCGCCGATGGGCGGCCCGGTCTACCGCTACGACGCCGACCTCGACTCCAAGGTGAAGTTCCCCGAGGAGTACGACGGCGACTTCTTCGCCGGCGAGTTCGGCCGCCGCTGGATCAAGCGGATCGAGCAGAACGACGACGGCTCGGTCGCGAAGATCAACGACTTCCCGTGGACCGGCACCCAGATCATGGACATGGAGTTCGGCCCCGACGGCGCGCTCTACGTCCTCGACTACGGCCTCTCCTGGTTCCAGGGAGACGAGAACTCCGGTCTGTACCGCATCGAGAACGCGGCCGACGGATACTCGCCGATCGCCGAGGTCAAGGCCGACAGGACGTCCGGCGCCGCAGGCCTGAAGGTCGGCTTCACGGGCTCCGCGAAGGACGCCGACTCGCCGGACCTGACGTACAGCTGGGACTTCGGCGACGGCACCAAGGGCGAAGGCCTCACGCCGACGCACAAGTACGCGAAGGTCGGCACCTACACCGCGACCTTCACGGCCAAGGACCCCGAGGGCAACACCGGCAACGCCAGCGCCCGCATCGTCGTCGGCAACACCGAGCCCACGGTCAAGATCGTCACGCCGGCCACCGGCACCCTGGGCAAGCTCGGCGACCCGGTCCCCTTCAAGGTGACCGTCACCGACCCCGAGGACAAGATCGACTGCTCCAAGGTCAAGGTCGCCTACAGCCTCGGCCACGACTCCCACGCCCACGAACTGACCAGCGAGATGGGCTGTGAGGGCACCCTTGAGCCGCCCGCCGGTGACGGCGGACACGACCCCAACGCCAACATCTACGGCGTCGTCGGCGCCAGCTACACCGACGGCGGGGCGAACGGCCAGGAGGCGCTCACCGGCACCGCGCGCGCCGTCGTCCAGCCGCCGCACCGGCAGGCCGAGCACTACACCCAGCAGCAGGGCACCGCACCACAGAGCAAGACCGAGGCCGAGGGCGGCAAGACCGTAGGCGACATCAACAACGGGGACTGGATCTCCTTCTCGCCCTACACCCTCACCGGAGCCAAGAAGCTCACCGCACGGGTCTCCTCCGGCGGCGCCGGCGGCACCCTCGAGGTGCGCACCGGCTCGGCGACCGGACCTCTGCTGGGCTCCACCGTGGTCCCCGTCACCGGCGGCTGGGAGACCTTCCAGAACGTAGATGTCCCGCTGAAGAACGTCCCGAAGAAGACGACCGAGCTCTACCTCGTCTTCAAGGGCGGTGACGGCGCGCTCTACGACCTCGACAGCTTCGAGATCTCCACCGAGGCACCCGTGAAGAACGCCAAGCGGGTCCTGGTCTTCTCGAAGACGGCCGGCTTCCGGCACGACGCCATCCCCGAGGGCATCGCCGCCCTCAAGGAACTCGGCGCCTCCAGCGACATCACCGTCGACGCCACGGAGTCCGCCGCCCAGTTCACCCCCGAGAACCTCGCCCGCTACGACGCCGTCGCCTTCCTCTCCACCACCGGCGACGTCCTGGACGACACCCAGCAGAAGGCCTTCGAGAGCTACATCGCCAAGGGCGGCGGCTACCTGGGCATCCACGCGGCCGCCGACACCGAGTACGACTGGCCGTACTACGGCAAGCTCGTCGGCGCCTGGTTCGACTCGCACCCGGCCGTCCAGAAGGCCACCGTGCGCGTCGAGGACCGGGACAACCCCGCCACCGCACACCTCGACCCGGCGTGGGAGCACACCGACGAGCTGTACAACTACCGCACCAACCCGCGGGACAACGTGCACGTCCTCGCCTCGCTCGACGAGACCACCTACGAGGGCGGCACCATGAAGGGCGACCACCCGATCGCCTGGTGCCAGAACTACGGCGGCGGCCGCTCCTTCTACACCGGCCTCGGCCACACCAAGGAGTCCTACGCCGAGGACGCCTTCCGCGGACACCTGCTCGGCGGCCTGAAGTACGTCACCGGCCAGGCCAAGGCGGACTGCAAGCCGGACAAGGGCTACCGGTCGATCTTCAACGGCCAGAGCCTGGCCGGCTGGAAGCAGGCCGGACCCGGCGGCTTCGACGTCAAGGACGGCACGCTCGAGTCGAAGGACGGCATGGGCCTGCTCTGGTACCAGGCCAAGGAGCTCGGGTCGTACTCCCTCAAGCTCGACTGGAAGATGCAGGGGGACGACAACTCCGGAGTCTTCGTGGGCTTCCCCGCCTCCGACGACCCCTGGTCCGCGGTGAACAAGGGCTACGAGGTCCAGATCGACGCCACCGACGCCCCCGACCGCACCACCGGGTCCGTCTACACCTTCAAGGCGGCGGACATCAAGGCCCGTGACAAGGCCCTCAAGCCGCCCGGCGAGTGGAACTCCTACGAGATCAAGGTCAAGGGCGAACGCCTCCAGGTCTTCCTCAACGGAGTCAAGATCAACGACTTCACCAACAAGGACCCCGAGCGGAGCCTGACCGACGGCTACGTCGGCATCCAGAACCACGGCCCCGACGACCACGTGTCCTTCCGCAACATCCAGCTCAAGGAACTGCGCGGCTAGACCCGTCCGGCACGCCCGCCGCACCGGGACGCACGGCCGAACCCTCCGGGGCCCGGCGCGCCCCGACGGCCGGCCCCGCCGGACCGGGCCCCGGGCACTCGTG
>NZ_WWIA01000127.1 GCF_009870065.1 Streptomyces sp. SID5785
GAAGGCACGTAGGCCCGCGACGTTCGCCGCGACGCGGGCGTCATGCCCGTTCCCCCGTGCCGTGCCGTGGCCCCCGCGGCCACGGACAGCCCGGGCCGGACGGCATCCGACGGGCGAACGCATGTCCGAGGCTACATTCGGACGGCCGTACGACGCCTCATACCAGAGCGGGACGTCCGGCGCCGGAGTTCGGCAACTGCCCACCGCACATGTGGCGTTCACGACTACCGTGAGTGCCCGCTGTGCGACGCCCGGTCGCCCTGCCCGCCGTCGCCGACGCCGACCATCCGCCCCACGAGGACCCAGGACGAGGACGCCGCATGTCTCAGCTTCGCCAGCCGGCCGCCCGCGCAGACCGCCGCGAAGGCGGTCGGCACGGCAGGCCGGCCGGGCGGACCACGTCCCACCCGGCCGAGACCCACATACGCCCCCAACTCCTGCGCCTGGCGGTCCTGCCGCCCCTCGCGGTCGCCCTCGCGGCCACCGCCGCGGTCCTCTACGTGGTCCGCTCCACCGGCGTGCGGCCCGGCCCCGCCCTGTGGGCCGTGCTCACCGGGGCCGGTGTGGTCACCGTCGCCGGGATCGTCATCGCCGCCGTCGCCGCGGGCCGTGCGGCCGCGCTCGTCCGCGACCGGCTGGTCGGCCTGCGCCGCACCAGCGCCCGCGGCCAGGCCGAACTGCGCGGACTCGTCGAACAGTTGCGCAAGGGGGAGGCGCCGCCCTCGCGGCGCCCGCCGAAGGCGCCCGGCTCGGGCGCCGACGACTTCGACCACCTCGCCGCCGACCTGGCCCGTGCCCAGGACACCGCGGTCGCGGCCGTCGTGCAGGCGACCCAGCTGTCGAGCCAGGCCGGCAGCCGGCAGAAGGTCGAGGTCTCCGTCAACCTCGCCCGGCGCCTGCAGTCCCTCGTGCACCGCGAGATCACGATCCTCGACGAGCTCGAGAACGACGTCGAGGACCCCGACCTGCTCAACGGCCTGTTCCACGTCGACCATCTCGCCACGCGGATCCGTCGCCACGCCGAGAACCTCGCGGTGCTCGGCGGCGCCGTCTCCCGCCGTCAGTGGAGCCACCCCGTGTCCATGACCGAGGTGATGCGCTCCGCCATCGCCGAGGTCGAGCAGTACTCAAGAGTGAAGCTCGTGCCGCCCGTCGACGGGACCCTGCGCGGCCACGCCGTGGCCGACTGCATCCACCTGCTCGCCGAACTCGTCGAGAACGCCACGGTGTTCTCCGCCCCGCACACCCAGGTACTGCTCCGGGCCAACATGGTCGCCTCCGGGCTCGCCGTCGAGGTCGAGGACCGGGGCCTCGGGATGCCCGTCGCCGAGCAGAACAGAATGAACGGCCTGCTGACCGACCCCGACCAGGTCAACGTCGCGACGCTGCTCCAGGACGGCCGCATCGGCCTCTTCGTGGTGTCGCAGCTCGCGCGCCGGCACGGCATCACCGTGCGGCTCCAGACGAACATCTACGGGGGAGTGCAGGCGGTCCTCGTCCTCCCGCAGGCCCTGCTCGGCACGGACGGTGAGGACGGGCGCGAGCGGACCCCGCACGTGCGCCGGGCGGCGGCCGCCGCGACCGCCGACAGCGTCCTCGGCCCGCAGGCCGCCGCCGCGCACGGGCACAGCGCGGTGGCCCACCCGGGACTCGGCCCCGGTCCGAGCGCGCTGCCCGCACCGGCCTCCGCGCACCCACCGATCGGGCCCGACGCCCCGGCCCCCGACGGCCGTCCGGGTATTCCGGCCGCACCCGCCGCACCCGTCACTCCCCCCATGTCCATCGGTTCCGCCGCCGCCCCGGCCGCACCGGACACCCCCCAAGTCCCGCACACGCCTGACGCACCCGACGCCCCGGCCGCACCGACGACCGCGACACCACCTCCCGCACCCGTCACCCCGCACGGCGCCATCGCTGCGGTCCCGCGTCAGCCCCGTATCAAGGCACCCGGCCCCGGCCACGTCCCGCTCCCGCAGCGCACCTCGGGCGACCGGCGCGCGACCCCGGCCGAGGCGGTGCCCGGCATCCGGCCCGAGGACCGGGGGGACGCGGGCGCGCACCCGGCCGCCGCGGTACCGCCCGTCCCGCTCGGCGGCGCCGTGCGCGGGACGATGGGCCGCCCCCAACTGCCCCGCCGCAGAGCCCAGGAGCATCTCGCCCCGCAACTGCGTGGCGGCCCCGCCCCACGACAGGACGACGAACCGGTCGGCCACGACCCCGGCCTGATGGCGGCGTTCCAGCGCGGCATCACCCTCGCCGAGAGCGCCGAGCCCCGCGACCTGTCCCGCGAGCCGCGCCCCTCCGCGCCCGACAGCGAGGGCGGACACGGCGAGTGACCCACGCGCGTACCGCACCGCCCCCCTGGGCGATACCCGGCGGGGACCGCCCCGCCGCAGCCGTTCCCCCGACCAGCACCACACCGAGCAGTCCACCAAGGAGTCGATCCCCCATGGCGAGCGATGTGCCGACGGGTCATGTGTCCGATCTCGACTGGCTGATGAGCGGCCTCGTCCAGCGCGTTCCCCACACCACCAGCGCCGTGCTCCTGTCCTCCGACGGCCTCGTCAAGTCCGTCCACGGACTCGACGCCGACAGCGCCGACCACATGGCGGCCCTCGCCTCGGGTCTGTACTCCCTGGGCCGCAGCGCCGGCATCCGGTTCGGGGACGGGGGCGACGTGCGGCAGGTCGTCGTGGAGCTCGACTCCACGCTGCTGTTCGTGTCGACGGCCGGTTCCGGCACCTGTCTCGCCGTGCTCGCAGGACGCGAGGCCGACGCCGCCGTCCTCGGGTACGAGATGGCCATGCTCGTCAAGAGCGTGCGCCCGTACCTGGTGACCGCGCCCCGGCAGCCCTCGGCCGAACCCACGGCGATGAGGAATTGAGGGTGGCGGCCCCGCAGGACGGGCCGTGGCTCGACGGCGCGGCCGGCCGGCTCGTGCGTCCGTACACGGTGAGCAACGGGCGCACCCGGCCGACCACGGCGATGGACCTGCTCTCCCTCGTCATGGCCACCGGATCGACCCCGGTCGGCTACCTGGGACCCGAGCACAGCGAAGTGCTCGACCTGTGCGTCCGGCCCACCTCGGTCGCGGAGATCGCGGGCAACCTCCGGCTTCCCGCCGCCGTCACCAAGGTCCTGCTGTCCGACCTCGTCGACTGCGGCGCGGTCACCACCAAGCCCCCCATGTTCCACGAAAACCCCACTGACCGGTCCCTACTGGAGGCAGTGCTCGATGGACTACGACGACAGCTCTGAGCTGTTCCCGACCGCGCTCAAGATCCTTGTCGCGGGAGGGTTCGGCGTCGGCAAGACGACCTTCGTCGGCGCGGTGAGCGAGATCGCACCGCTCAGTACCGAAGAGCTGCTCACCACGGTCAGTGCCGCGACCGACAGTCTCGACGGCATCGAGAACAAGGTCGAGACCACGGTCGCCATGGACTTCGGGCGCATCACCCTGGACCCCGAACACGTGCTCTACCTCTTCGGCACCCCGGGCCAGGAGCGCTTCTGGTTCATGTGGGACGAGCTCTCCGAAGGCGCGCTCGGCGCGGTCATCATCGCCGACACGCGCCGCCTCGAGGAGTGCTTCGCCGCCGTCGACTTCTTCGAGGAACGCGGCATGGGCTTCATCGTCGCCGTCAACGAGTTCGACGGGGCGTACCGCTACGAACCCGAGGAGGTGCGCGCGGCGATCGACCTCGACCCCGGCGTCCCGGTCGTGCGCTGCGACGCCCGCATCTCCAGCTCGGGCATCCAGACACTGCTCACGCTGGTGCGCCATCTCCTGGCACACTCCCCGGCGCCGTCCGGTTTCGGGGCTCATATGTGAGGCGCACCGTCGGGGGCCGCCGCCGCGCTGCCGCCCCCCCCTGCGGGCCTGTAGGAAAGCTGCGACGCCGCTTAAGAAATCCTCGATGGACCTGGAGCGCCGTGGTACGGAAGAGTCCGGGGTGGCGGCCGGCTGACCGCCACCTCCACTCACTCTTCCCCGTGTGCGGGCGGCCCCGTGCTGCCCGCGTGCGCGACGACAGGAGCCGAGCCGTTGAAGGCGCTGGTCAAGGAGAAGGCCGAACCGGGACTCTGGCTGACGGACGTGCCCGAGCCGTCCGTCGGACCCGGTGACGTGCTGATCAAGGTGCTGCGCACCGGGATCTGCGGCACCGACCTGCACATCCGCAGCTGGGACGGGTGGGCGCAGTCGACGATCGCGACCCCGCTCGTCGTCGGTCACGAGTTCGTCGGCGAGGTCGTCGAGACCGGCGCCGCCGTCACCGACATCGCCGTCGGCGACAAGGTCAGCGGCGAGGGCCACCTCGTGTGCGGCAAGTGCCGCAACTGCCTCGCCGGCCGCCGCCACCTGTGCCGCGCCACCGTCGGCCTCGGCGTCGGCCGCGACGGGGCCTTCGCCGAGTACGTGGCCCTGCCCGCGTCCAACGTGTGGGTGCACCGCGTCCCCGTCGACCTCGACGTCGCCGCGATCTTCGACCCGTTCGGCAACGCCGTGCACACCGCGCTGTCCTTCCCCCTCGTCGGTGAGGACGTACTGATCACCA
>NZ_WWIA01000128.1 GCF_009870065.1 Streptomyces sp. SID5785
CCGGTGCGAATCCGGCGCGGTCCCGCCACTGTCAGCCCTCCCCCGGAGGGCGAGCCAGGAACTCGTGCTGCCGGTCTCGTCGAACCAGGGCGTGGACACCCTGAGTGAGGACATCCGCCATGTTCGCCCTGCGCGGCGCGCGGCGGGCCGAGCGCGTGTTCGCGTGCGGTGCCGCCCTGGGACTGCTGAGCGACCTGCTGGTCGCCGATCCGCGCCGCGGGCACCCCGTCGCCGGATTCGGCCGCGCCGCCGGAGCCGTCGAGCGGCTGCTGTGGCGGGACCATCGCGGGTGGGGCGCACTGCACACCGCCGTGTGCACCGGTGGCGCCGCCGCGCTCGGCGCCGTGGCCGCACGGGCCGTACGCCGCTCCCCCGCCGCCTCCGTCGCGCTGACCGCCGCCGCGACCTGGGCCGTGGTCGGCGGCACCTCGCTGGGCCGCGAGGCACGCGCTGTCGGGTCCGCGCTGGAGGCGGGCGACGTCGAGCTGGCGCGGGAGCTGCTGCCCCGGCTGTGCGGGCGCGACCCCGAGGGCCTCGACGCGGACGGCATCGCGCGCGGGGTCGTCGAATCGGTCGCCGAGAACACCTCGGACGCGGTCGTGGGCGCCCTCGTGTGGGGCGCCGTGGCCGGTGTGCCCGGGCTGCTCGCCTTCCGTGCCGTGAACACGCTGGACGCGATGGTCGGTCACAAGTCGCCCCGCTACCGCCGTTTCGGCTGGGCCTCGGCCCGGCTCGACGACGTCGCCGGCTGGCCCGGCGCCCGGCTCACCGGCGCGCTCGCGGTGCTGACCGGCGGCCGGCCCGGGGACGCGGCGCGGGCCTGGCGCGCCGACGCGGAGCGCCATCCGAGCCCCAACGCGGGCGTCGTCGAGGCCTCGTTCGCGGGCGCGCTCGGGGTCCGGCTCGGCGGCACGCTGGCGTACGCGGGGCGCGTCGAGCACCGGCCGGTGCTCAACGCGCGAGGGCGGACGGTGGACGTACGGGATGTGGAACGGGCCGCGCGGTTGTCGCGTCGGGTGAGTCTGGCTGCCTTGGGAGTGTGTGTGGGCGCGCGGTTGCTGTGGGGACGCCGGTGAAGGGCGGGGGGCTGCTCGTCGCGGGCACGACCTCCGACGCGGGCAAGAGTGTGGTCACCGCGGGGATCTGCCGGTGGCTGGTGCGCCAGGGGGTGAAGGTCGCGCCGTTCAAGGGGCAGAACATGTCCCTGAACTCGTTCGTGACGCACGAGGGCGCCGAGATCGGCCGGGCACAGGCCATGCAGGCGCAGGCGGCCCGGGTCGAGCCGAGCGCGCTCATGAACCCGGTCCTGCTCAAACCGGGCAGTGACCGCAGCAGCCAGGTCGTGCTCATGGGCAAACCGGTCGGCGAGCTGAGCGCCCGGGGCTACCACGGGGGGCGGCAGGCCGCCCTGCTCGACACCGTCGTGGGATGTCTGGAGGAGCTCCGGGGCAGTCATGACGCCGTGATCTGTGAAGGGGCGGGCTCACCGGCCGAGATCAACCTGCGCCGGACCGACATCGTGAACATGGGCATCGCGCGGGCCGCGCGGCTGCCCGTCCTGGTCGTCGGCGACATCGACCGCGGCGGAGTCTTCGCCTCGTTCTTCGGCACCACGGCACTGCTCGCGCCCGAGGACCAGGACCTGCTCGCGGGCTACCTGGTGAACAAATTCCGCGGCGACGTCAGCCTGCTCGAACCCGGCCTGGACATGCTCGAGTCCCTGACCGGGCGGCCCACCTACGGTGTCCTGCCGTACGCGCACGGGCTCGGCATCGACGAGGAGGACGGTCTGCGGGTCTCGCTGCGCGGCACCGTGCGCGAGTCCGTCGTCGCGCCGCCGGTCGGCGCGGACGTGCTGCGGGTCGCGGTGTGCGCGGTGCCGCTGATGTCGAACTTCACGGATGTCGACGCGCTGGCCGCCGAACCGGGCGTCGTGGTCCGCTTCGTGGACCGGGCCGAGGAGCTCGTCGACGCCGACCTGGTGGTCGTGCCGGGCACGCGCGGCACGGTGAAGGCGCTGGAGTGGCTGCGCGCGCGGGGTCTCGCGGACGCGCTGGCCCGGCGGGTGGCCGAGGGACGCCCCGTGCTCGGCATCTGCGGCGGCTACCAGATGCTCGGGGAGCGGATCGAGGACGAGGTCGAGTCGCGGGCCGGGGTGGTGGACGGGCTCGGGCTGCTGCCGGTCCGGGTGCGCTTCGCGCGCGAGAAGACACTGGCCCGGCCCGTGGGCCGGGCCCTGGGCGAGCCCGTCGCGGGGTACGAGATCCATCACGGGGTCGCCGAGGTGCTCGGCGGGGACGGGTTCGTCTCCGACGACCGGGGACGCAGCCTGGACGGGTGCCGGGTCGGGTCGGTGTGGGGGACGCACTGGCACGGGTGCCTGGAGTCGGACGGGTTCCGGCGGGCGTTCCTGCGGGAGGTCGCGGCAGCTGCGGGGCGGCGGTTCGTGCCCGCGCCCGACACGTCGTTCGCGGCGCTGCGGGAGGAGCAGCTCGACCGGCTCGGGGATCTGATCGCGGAGCACGCCGACACGGATCGTCTGTGGCGGCTGATCGAGGGGGGCGCTCCGCCGGGGCTGCCGTTCGTGCCGCCGGGGGCGCCGTGACGAGAAGCCGCCCCCGCCGCCCTTTCCCGTCCCGGCCCCGGGGGCTTCGCCCCCTGTCGGTGCGCACCTACCCGGAGGAGTCCGTCCGATGAGCAACCCGTATCCGTTCAGCGCCGTCGTCGGGCAGGACGACCTGCGGCTGGCCCTGCTGCTGAACGCCGTGTCACCGGCCGTCGGCGGTGTGCTCGTGCGGGGTGAGAAGGGAACCGCCAAGTCGACCGCCGTGCGGGCGCTCTCGGCGCTGATGCCGGATGTCCCGGTGGTCGCCGGATGCCGGTTCTCCTGCGACCCGGCGGCGCCCGATCCGCAGTGCCCCGACGGGCCGCACGCGGACCTCGACGGGGCCCGACGGGCCGCGCGCATGGTCGAGTTGCCGGTCGGGGCCTCCGAGGACCGGCTCGTCGGCGCGCTCGACATCGAGCGCGCCCTCGCCGAGGGCGTGAAGGCGTTCGAGCCCGGACTGCTCGCGGACGCGCACCGCGGCATCCTGTACGTCGACGAGGTCAACCTCCTCCACGACCACCTCGTGGACCTCCTCCTCGACGCCGCCGCGATGGGCGCCTCCTACGTCGAGCGTGAGGGCGTGTCCGTACGGCACGCGGCGCGCTTCCTCCTCGTGGGCACGATGAACCCCGAAGAGGGCGAGCTGCGGCCCCAGTTGCTCGACCGGTTCGGGCTGACCGTGGAGGTCGCCGCGTCCCGGGAGCCGGAGCAGCGCGTCGAGGTCGTCAGGCGGCGCCTCGCCTACGACGACGAGCCCGAGGGCTTCGTGGCGCGCTGGGCCGGCGAGGAGGCGGAGCTGCGGGCGCGGATCGTCGCGGCCCGCGCCCTGCTGCCCCGGGTCGCGCTCGGGGACCGGGCGCTGACGCAGATCGCGGCGACGTGCGCCGCGTTCGAGGTGGACGGCATGCGCGCCGACATCGTGATGGCCCGTACCGCGACGGCGCTCGCCGCGTGGGCCGGGCGCACCGAGGTGCTCGCGGAGGACGTGCGGCAGGCCGCGCTGCTCGCGCTGCCGCACCGCAGGCGCCGTAATCCGTTCGACGCGCCGGGCCTCGACGAGGACAAGCTGGACGAGACGCTGGACGAGTTCGGCCCGGACGACGAGCCCGAGCCCGATCCGGAGCCGGACGGCGACGGCCCCGACGGCGGTGGCCCGGGTCCGGACGGCGGCGGTGGCGGCGGGGTGCCGCCGCAGGACAGCGGGCCGGAGTCTGGCCTGCCGCAGGACGCGCCCGACGACTCCGAGCCGGGCGACGCCCAGGTGCCGGCCGCGGCCGGGGGCCGGGAGCAGCGCGCGGTGAGCGCCGGTGAGCCGTTCCGCACGAAGGTGCTGAGCGTGCCGGGCCTGGGTGACGGGGCCGCCGGACGGCGCTCGCGGGCCCGGACCGAGCACGGCCGCACGACGGGCTCGACGCGGCCGCGCGGCGCGCTGACGAAGCTGCACCTGGCGGCGACCGTGCAGGCGGCGGCGCCGCACCAGCGGGCGCGCGGGCGCAGCGGCCGGGGGCTCGTCGTGCGCCGGGACGATCTGCGGCAGGCGACGCGCGAGGGCCGCGAGGGCAACCTCGTGCTGTTCGTCGTGGACGCGTCCGGGTCGATGGCGGCCCGGCAGCGGATGGGTGCGGTGAAGGGCGCGGTGCTGTCGCTGCTGCTCGACGCGTACCAGCGCCGGGACAAGGTGGGGCTGGTGACGTTCCGCGGGACGGGCGCGGAGGTCGCGCTGCCGCCGACGTCGAGCGTGGACGCGGCGGCTGCCCGTCTGGAGTCGCTGCCGACCGGCGGCCGCACGCCGCTGGCGGCCGGGCTCCTGAAGGCGCACGAGGTGCTGCGCGTGGAGCGGCTGCGCGATCCGGCGCGGCGCCCGCTGATGGTGGTCGTCACGGACGGCCGGGCGACGGGCGGTCCCGAGCCGGTGCGGCTCGCGGAGCGCGCGGCCGGGCTGCACGCGGCCGAGGGCACGGCGGCCGTGGTGGTGGACTGCGAGAGCGGCATGGTGCGGCTCGGGCTCGCCGGGCAGCTGGCGACGCGGCTCGGCGGGACGGCCGTGACCCTGGACGAGCTGCGCGCGGACTCGATCGCCGGGCTGGTCAAGGACGTACGGGGACAGGGCAGCAACCACAGCAGCGGGAGGGCCGCGTAATGCCGCAGGGACAGCCGAGTGTCGTGCCGGACGACGGGCTGACGACACGTCAGCGCCGCAACCGTCCGCTGGTGTTCGTGCACACGGGCGTCGGCAAGGGCAAGTCGACGGCCGCGTTCGGGCTCGCGCTGCGGGCCTGGAACCAGGGCTGGCCGATCGGAGTGTTCCAGTTCGTGAAGTCGGCGAAGTGGAAGGTCGGCGAGGAGAACGCGCTGAAGGTGCTCGGCGCCTCCGGCGAGGGCGGCACCGTCGACTGGCACAAGATGGGCGAGGGCTGGTCCTGGGTGCAGCGTGACGACCAGGCCGACAACGAGGAGAAGGCCCGCGAGGGCTGGGAGCAGGTCAAGCGGGACCTGGCCGCCGAGACGTACCGGCTGTACGTGCTCGACGAGTTCGCGTACCCGATGCACTGGGGCTGGATCGACGTGGACGAGGTGGTGCAGGTGCTGCGCGACCGTCCGGGGACCCAGCACGTCGTGATCACGGGCCGCAACGCGCCGCAGAAGCTGGTGGAGTTCGCGGACCTGGTGACGGACATGTCGAAGGTGAAGCACCCGATGGACACGGGTCAGAAGGGCCAGCGGGGCATCGAGTGGTGACGACCTCCGTCCCGGTTCCGCGGCTCGTCGTCGCCGCGCCCGCGTCCGGGACCGGCAAGACGACGGTCGCGACCGGTCTGATGGCGGCGTTCGCGGAGCGGGGCCTCGCCGTGTCCCCGCACAAGGTGGGGCCGGACTACATCGACCCGGGCTACCACGCGCTGGCGACGGGCCGCCCCGGCCGGAACCTGGACGCGTACATGTGCGGGCCCGAGCTGGTCGCGCCGCTGTTCGCGCACGGGGCGCGCGGCTGTGAACTGGCCGTCGTGGAAGGCGTGATGGGCCTGTTCGACGGGGTGTCGGGCGAGGGCGAACTGGCGTCGACGGCGCACGTCGCGAAGCTGCTCAAGGCGCCGGTGGTGCTCGTGGTCGACGCGTCGTCGCAGTCGCGTTCGGTCGCGGCGCTCGTGCACGGGTTCGCGTCGTTCGACCCGCAGGTGCGGCTCGCCGGCGTGATTCTCAACAAGGTCGGCTCGGACCGGCACGAGGAGCTGCTGCGCGAGGCCCTGGAGGAGGTCGGCGTGCCGGTGTTCGGCGCGCTGCGCCGCACCCCGCAGGTCGCCACGCCGTCCCGCCACCTGGGCCTGGTCCCGGTCGCGGAACGCAGCACGGAGGCGGTCGACTCGGTCCGGGCCGCGGCGGCGATGGTCCGGGAGGGCTGCGACCTCGACGCCCTCCTGGCGCTGGCGAGGACGGCCCCGCCGCTGACGACGCAGGCGTGGAGTGCCGGCGCCCCGGACGGGGCGCCGCAGGCCGGGCGAGCAGCCCCCGCGCGCCCGCGCGTGCGGCCCGTCGTGGCGGTGGCGGGCGGCGCCGCCTTCACGTTCTCCTACGCGGAGCACGCCGAACTGCTCACCGCGGCCGGCGCCGAGCCCGTCGCCTTCGACCCCCTCCACGACGAGGGGCTCCCGGAGGGCACCGCCGCGCTGGTGATCGGCGGTGGCTTCCCCGAGGTCTACGCCCCCGAGCTCTCCGCGAACGAGCAGCTCCGCAAGGCCGTCGCGGACCTGACGGCCTCCGGCGCCCCGGTGGTCGCCGAGTGCGCGGGCCTGCTCTACCTCGCCCGTTCGCTCGACGACAAGCCGATGTGCGGCGTCCTCGACGCCCACGCGCGGATGTCGTCGCGGCTGACCCTGGGCTACCGGGACGCGGTCGCCGTGTCGGACAGCGTGCTCGCGCCCGCCGGAGCGCGGATGCGCGGCCACGAGTTCCACCGCACGGTCCTGGAGCCGGGAGCGGGGCCCGCGCCCGCGTGGGGCATGCGCCTGCCGCGGCCCCGCGTCGAGGGCTTCGTGCAGGGCGGCGTGCACGCCAGCTATCTGCACACGCACTGGGCGGGCCGCCCCGACGTCGCGCGGCGCCTGGTCGAGCGGTGCGCGACGCCGTGACGTCAGCCCGCGACGCCGACCACGAGCCAGATGAACCCCGCGCCCAGGGCCGTGCACAGCAGGGTCGAACGGGCCGGGTGCTCGTGGTGGGCCTCGGGCAGGATCTCGGCGGCGGCCAGGTACAGCAGGACGCCGCCGAAGAAGCCGAGATAGCCGCCGAGCAGTTGCTCCGGAATGGTGAAGAGCAGGGTGGAGGCGGCGCCGATCACGGGTGCCACCGCGTCGGCGAAGAGCATCATGACGGCCTTGCGGCGCGCGTTCCCGTACAGGCTGGTCAGCGTGTACGTGTTGAAGCCGTCGGCGAAGTCGTGCGCGATCACGGCGAGGGCGACGGCGACGCCCATGCCGCCGCCGACCTGGAAGGCGGCCCCGATGGCCATGCCGTCCATGAGGCTGTGCCCGACCATCGCGGAGGCGGCGGTGAGTCCGACCTCGGGGACCCGGCCGTGACCGTTCTCCTCGGCCCCGTGGGCGGCCTGCCGGTGCGCGAGCAGGTGCTCGAGGACGTGTGCGGCGAGGAAGCCCGCGACGAACAGCAGCAGGGCCGCGGGCACGCCGAAGACGTCACCGCCGGCCGCCTCCAGGGCCTCCGGCAGCAGGTCGAGTCCGACCACACCGAGCATGAGTCCACCCGCGAGACCGAGCACCAGGTGGCGCCGGTCGGTGACCCGCTGCGCCGTCCAGCCGCCGACCAGGGTCATGAGAAAGGCGCCGAGCGCCACGAACACCGCCATGCGCCTTTGCTAACCCATCCGACCCCCGCGCCGCACATCCGGGGTGCCTCCGCTCGTGTCGTGGTGGGGGTCGGCGCCCGCTCCGGGGCCCCGGCGGTCGAGGTCCTCGCGCTGGTCGGGGCGGTGCTCGCGGAGGCGGGCGTGCCCCCGGACCGGGTCCGCGCGCTGGCGACCGTCACGGCGAAGGGGCGCGAACCGGGCCTGCTGCGGGCCGCCGAGGCACTGGGCGTGCCGCTGGAGACCTACGCCGCCGAGCACCTGGCGGCGGTGCCGGTGCCGCATCCGTCGGCGCGGGTGCGCGCGGCCGCGGGCACGCCGTCGGTCGCGGAGGCCGCCGCGCTGGCGGGGGGCGGCGTGCTGCTCGTGCCCAAACGCGCGTCGCGGGGCCCGGACGGCGGCCCCGGCCGCGTCACCTGTGCCGTGGCCGCCCAGGCCGACTGACCGACTCCCCCTCACTCGTCTCCCCCTCAAGGAGCCCTCCGTGCAGACCCCCTCCCCCGCCCTGCTCGCCGCCCTCGCGGCGCGGCTCGACGACGTCCTGGACGGTGCGGACCGGGCCGGGGTGACGGTGCTGCTCGTGGGCGAAGGATCGGCGGACCCGTTGGCGCGCGCCGAACTCGCCGCGTGTGCGCGTCTGTTGTGGGATCACGGCGGCTACGAGGAGGTGGTCCCGGCGTTCCGCACGGGCGCCGCCCCCACGGTCTTGTCGGCGCTCGACCGGGCGAGGGCGCTCGGCGCCCGGCGCATCGTGGTCCTGCCGTACGAGCCGCTGCCCGAGGAGGGGTTCGGGGAGCGGGTGGCGCTGTGGGCGGCGGCCCACCCGGAGGTGACGGTGGGCCGCGCGCAGGCGCCGGACGCCGGACCGGTCGGCGGGGCGGACCTGCCCGGACTGCGGCATCACGGGGACGCCGAGGTGCGGGACGACGGCGAGAAGCTCACGGATCTCGCGGTGAACGTGCGGACCGGGACACCGCCGGACTGGCTGCGCGAGCGCATCGGCGCGTCGCTGGAGGGCCTCGCGGCGTATCCGGACGGGCGCCGGGCGCGGGCCGCGGTGGCGCGGCTGCACGGGGTGCCGGTGGAGCGGGTGCTGCTGACGGCCGGTGCGGCGGAGGCGTTCGTGCTGCTCGCGCGGGCGCTGCGGGTGCGGCGTCCGGTGGTGGTCCATCCGCAGTTCACGGAGCCGGAGGCGGCGCTGGCCGACGCGGGGCACGTGGTGGAGCGGGTGCTGCTGCGCGAGGCGGACGGGTTCCGGCTCGACCCGGCGCTGGTGCCGCCGGACGCGGACCTGGTCGTCGTCGGCAACCCCACCAATCCGACGTCGGTCCTGCATCCGGCCGGGGTGCTCGCGCGGTTGGCGCGGCCCGGGCGGGTGCTGGTGGTCGACGAGGCGTTCATGGACGCGGTGCCGGGCGAGCGGGAGTCGCTGGCGGGCCGCACCGACGTGCCGGGGCTCGTGGTGCTGCGGAGTCTGACCAAGACGTGGGGGCTCGCGGGGCTGCGGATCGGGTACGTCGTGGCCGCGCCGGAGATCGTGGCGGAGCTGGCGCGGGCGCAGCCGCTGTGGCCGGTGTCGTCACCGGCGCTGGTCGCCGCGCAGGCGTGCGTGTCGGAGCACGGGGTACGGGAGGCGGCGGCCGCGGCGCGGGGCGCGGCGGCGGACCGGGAGTATCTGGTGGGGCGGCTGCGGGAGCTGACGTCGGCCGGGGTGTCCGTGGTGGGGCCGGCCGAGGGGCCGTTCGTCCTCGTGCGGGTGCCGGGGGCCGCCGCGGTGCGGGAGGCGCTGCGGGGGGTGGGGATCGCGGTGCGGCGGGGTGACACGTTTCCCGGGCTCGGGGAGGACTGGATCCGGGTCGCGGTGCGGGAGCGGGGCACGTCCGATGCGCTTGTCTCCGCGCTGGGCCGGATCCTCGCGCCGTAGCTCCGGGGGTCTCGTCGCCGGGTACGCCCCGGTGGGGGCTGGTCGCGCCCCGCGGCGGAGCCGCCAATAGTCAGAGCCCCGCGCCCCTGAAGGCATGCGCTGCGCGCAGCCTTC
>NZ_WWIA01000129.1 GCF_009870065.1 Streptomyces sp. SID5785
GGTGCGGTAGTCGGCGTACGGGTCGCCGCCGCCGTACGGGTCGGCGTCGTTGGCGTGCGGGTCGTCGGTCGCGGGAGTGGTGTTCGCCTCGGCGTTCGTCGTCATGGGTCCACTGTCGGACACCCGGACCGGACAGGTCCATCGAAAGTTTCCGAGGTCGTCTTTCAGCTCTGCTGAACGGTCAGGGCGTCCAGGACCCGCCGCACCGTCGCCCACTCCTCGGCTCCCTTGCGCACCGCGGCGACCACGTGCCGTACGGGCCGGTCGGCGCCCAGCGGGCACATGACGACGCCGTCGCGGCGCGCGGCGGCCATCCGCGGGACGAGGGCGACCCCCATCCCGGCCTCGACCATGGCGAGGATCGCGGTCCAGCCGGCCGCGCTGTGCGCCTGTTCGGGCACGAACCCGGCGGCCTCGCAGGCGGCGGTGGTGATCTCGGACCAGGGGCCCGAGCCGCCGAAGATCCACGGCTCGCCGGCCAGGTCGGCCAGGCGCAGCGCGGGTTCGTGGGCGAGCGGGTGGCCGACGGGCAGGGCCACGTCGAGCGGGTCGGCGAGCAGCGGTACCCGGCTGAACTGGGGATCACGGGCGGTCGGCGCGTGCGCGGCCAGCGAGAGGGCGAGCTCGACGTCCCCGGCCGCGAGCAGCTCGTAGGCCTGCGCGGCCTCGGCCTCACGGACGCGGACGGTGATCCCGGGGTGCGCGGCGCGCAGCGCCCGGACGGCGGGCACGACGAGGGCGGGCACGGCGGTGGAGAACGCGGCGACGCGCACGACCCCGGCCTCGCCGTGCACGTACCGGTCCAGCTCGGCGTCGGCGCGCTCGAGCTGGGCGAAGACGGCCTCGGCGTGCCGCAGGACGAGGTGGGCGGCGTCGGTGAGCCGGACGCGCCGGCCCTGCGCCTCGAGGAGGGGGACGCCGAGCTGCCTGGCGAGGTTGGTGAGCTGCTGGGAGACGGCGGAGGGGGTCATCAGGAGGGCCTGCGCGGTGGCGGTGACCGTGCCGCGCTCGCGCAGGGTGCGCAGGATCACCAGCTTCTTGATGTCCCACCGTTCCCGGCGCACGGCGGCCGCCGGAAGCTCGTCCTCGCTCATGCCCTCAACGTACGGGACGGGACCGTTCCGCCGACCTAAAAACCTTGACATCAAGATTCTCGACACCGAGACTCTCTCGGGCGGTACGCGGCAGCCACACGGCAGGCACGCGGCAGTCGAGCCGAACGGGGGTTCACAGGTGGTCAGCGGAAAGGCCAGGGGTACGGGCAGGGGCAGGGGCGGCGGGCCGGGGCTCGCCGCCCAGCTGCGGCGGCCGCCCGGCGGGCGCGACGCGCGCACGATGCTGCTCGCCCAGTTCATCGACCGCACCGGCACCGGCGTGTGGGCGGCGTCCTCGGTCCTCTACTTCACCTTCGTCACCGGTCTGGACGGCGGTCCGCTCGGACTGCTGCTCGGCACGGCGGGCATCGCGGGCATCGCGGGCTCTCCGCTCGCGGGCCGGCTCGCCGGACGCTTCGCCGTGCGGACCCTGCTGATCTGGTGCCATCTGCTGCGGCTCGCCGCGGTGTGCGCGCTCCTGGCCCTGGACCGGTTCGCGACGCTGCTGCCCGTCGTGGCCCTGCTGAGCATGGGCGACCGGGCGGCCAAGACGCTCGAGATGATCTTCGCGACGGAGGCCGCGGGCGAGCGCAGGGCCACCTACCAGGCGCTGTCGCGCAGCGTCGCCAACGCGGCGTACGGGTTCGGGGCCGGGGTCGCCGCGATCGGGCTCGCGGTCGGCACGGAGGGGGCGTACCGGGCGCTGATCGTCGTCAACGGGGTGTCGTTCGCCGCGGCCGCCGCGCTGACGGCCCGCACGGCGGCCCGCCGCCCGCACCGGGCCCCGGCATCCGGCGGCGCCGAGGCGTCGGCCTCGCCCTGGCGCGACCCCGGCTATCTGCGCTTCGTGCTCCTCGACATCGCGACGAACGTCGACGACACGATCCTCGGGGTCGGCATCCCGCTGTGGCTGGTGCACCACACGGACGCGCCGCACACCCTGATCCCGGCGACGCTCGTCATCAACACGGCGATGGTCGTCCTGCTGCAACTGCGCGTCACGGCCCGCTTCGACGGGCCGTACGGCGCCCTGCGCGCGCTGTCCCGGTACGGGCTGCTCACCGTGCTCGGCTGTGCGCTGCTCGCGGTGTCCGGGGCGGGCGGCGCCTGGTTCGCCTCGCTCGCCCTGACCGGCTGCACGGTGCTGATCACGCTCGCCGAGCTGATGCGCTCGGTCAGCTCCTGGGAGCTGGCCGTCTCGCTGGCCCCGCCCGAGGCCCGCGCCGCCTATCTCGGCGCGGCCGGCACCGCGCCGTCCGTCGAGCGCTCGGTCGGCCCGCCGGTCGTCACGTCCGGGGTGATGGCGGCGGGACCGGCGGGCTGGCTGGTCCTGGGCGCGGCCGTCGCCGGGCTCGCGCTCCTCCAACGGCGGCTGTGCGCGGCCCGCCTGGCGGCGCAGGCCGCGCCGGGGCCCACGTCTGCGTCCGGGTCCGGCACGGCCGGGGCGCTCACTCCAGCCCGGACAGCCACTCCACCAGCAGCCGATTGACCTCGTCGGGCCGCTCCTGCTGGATCCAGTGCCCGGCCCCGTCGAGCAGATGGCTGCCGCGCAGGCCCGGCAGCGTCTTCGGGTAGGCCTCCAGGGCGTCGGCGAGCCACATGGTCGAGGCGTCGCGGGTGCCGCCGATGAACAGCGAGGGCTGCGGGACCGGGGCCCCGTCGTGAGGGGCGAGGTCGGCCCAGTCGCGGTCCATGTTCCGGTACCGGGCCAGCGCCCCGGCCAGCCCCGTCCGCTCGAACTCGCCCGCGTAGACGTCGAGTTCGTCCTCGTCCAGCCAGGACGGCAGGGGCCCGGCCGCGGGCAGACGGTCGCGCAGCCGCCCGCCCGGGGCGACGAAGTGCGGGTCGGGCGCGTCCTCGCCCGGCATCGTGTCGGCGGACAGCGCGGCGTAGAACCCGCGCAGCCAGCCGCGCACGTCCGGCTCGATCTCCGCCTCGGCCCGGCCGGGCTCCTGGAAGTACGACACGTAGAACTCGTCGCCGCCCCCGGCCGCCATCCCGGCGAACACCTCGGAGGGCCGCGGACCTCCCCGCGGCGCGTAGGGCACGCTCAGCATCCCGACGGCGCGGAACACCTCCGGCCGCACGAGCGCCGCGTTCGCCGCGATCCCGGCGCCCCAGTCGTGCCCGACGACGACGGCGCTCTCCTCACCCAGGCCGTGCACGACGGCGACGGCGTCCTCGACCAGCTCCAGCATCCGGTACGCCTCGACGTGCGCCGGCCGCGACGAACGCCCGTACCCGCGCACGTCGACGGCCGCCGCCCGGTACCCGGCGGCGGCGAGCGCGGGCAGCTGGCGCCGCCACGAGTACCAGGACTCCGGGAACCCGTGCACGAGGAGCACGAGCGGCCCGTCCCCCTGCTCCACCAGATGCGTCCGCCCCGCGGGCGACTCCACCGTCCGGTGCACGGGCCCCTTCGACGACGACTGCGACATCACTACCTCCGCACGTGGTTTCCGGACCGGCCGAGCACCGTCCCGCCCTTCCATGCTGACCGCGCCGGGCCCGGGAGTCCGAGCGGTGTTGCCGTTCCGGCAACACCGGCGTCCGTCAGGCGCGCAGGGCCGCGTCCAGCGCGGCCATGAGCTGCGCGGGGCGGCTGCGCCCCTGCGGGGCGCACGGGTAGCGGCGCAACACGTCGACCAGCAGCGGGGTGGCCCGGGCTCGCGCCGCCTCGATCGCCCGCTCCGCGGCCCGGGCGTCACCGCCCGCCTCGAGCTCGGCGATCCGCGCCGCGTTCGCCGCGGCACGCAGGATGTGGCCCACCTGGTGCGCCTTGGCGAGGGGATGGAGGTAGGCCGCGGACGCGGCGTCCCCGGCCGCCTGCGCGGCGAGCCGGGCGGCCTCGTCACCGGCCGCGTCCCCGGCGGCCCGGTGCGCGTCCATCGAGGCCACCCGCTGTCCCTTCCCCCGGTTCGCTCCCCCGACGAACTCCCAGGCGGAATCGAGGGCGGCCCGCGGCCGGAGGTCGCCGGGCACGGCCCGCTCGAACACCGGCAGCACCTCCTGCGCCACCTCGGCGACGTAGCGCGCCACGGCGCGCAACTCCTGGACGGACAGCTCGAAATCCCCGCTCGCACCGCTCACGGGGGCGATTCTCACACGCGCGTGGCGGAGGGACCGGACGCCGCCGGGGCGGACCGGGTCAGGGAGGCCAGGATCACCCCGGCCAGGATCAGGGCCATGCACGACGCCCGCATCCAGGTCATCGACTCGCCGAGCACCGCGTACGAGAGCAGGGCGACGCACACCGGCTGGAGGTAGTAGACCGCGCCGGCGCGGGCGGCGCCGATCAGGGTGATCGCCTTGTTCCAGGCGAAGAAGGCGAGCGCCGAGGAGACGACGCCGACGTAGAGGAGCGGGGCGATCGTGCCGGGGCGCGGGGTGAAGCCGCCCTGGAGGGTGAGGCTTGTCAGGTAGGCGGGCACGAGCAGGGCCGTGCCCACGACGAACGTCGCGAAGAGGAAGGCCGGGCCGCCGAGTCCGGCGGGGCGGCGGCGCAGGAGCGCGCTGTACGAGCCGAAGCAGAGGGCCGCGGCCACGACCCACAGGTCGCCGGGGGCGAGGTCCGGGGCGAGCGAGCCCCTGCTGACCAGGAGGACGACTCCGGCGCAGGCGACGAGGGTTCCGGTGACGCGCCGGGCGCCGAGACGGGCGCCGCCGAGGCGTTCGTAGAGCGCCATGAGGACGGGGGACGCGGCCATGATCATGCCCATGTTGCCCGCGGAGGTCGTCAGGCCCGCCTGGTTGACGAGCGTGTTGTAGACGGTGACGCCGAGCAGGGCGGCCAGGACGACGAAACCGGCGTGGCGGCGCAGCAGGGCCCGTTGCCGCCAGGCCGCGCGGGCGCCGAACGGGGCGACCGCCGCCGTCGCGATCACCCAGCGCCAGAACGCGTGCTGGACCGGGGGCACGCTGTCGTGCAGGGCCCGGGCGGTGACGAAGCTGCCGGACCAGACGACGGTGGCGAGGAGGGCGAGGCCGAGACCGGCGCCGAGGGTGCGGGAGAGCGGCGGGGCGGGGCGGGCGGTGCGCGCGGCGGGGGCCGTGCGGTTCAGGAGTGACAAGTGAGGCGGCATCCGTTCCGGAGAGCGACAGGAGGGGCGGTGGGGTGCGTCCGCACCTCCACCACGTCCACGGTCACCCGCCACCACCTGTCACGTCCAGCGAATGTTTGTGGAGTGACCGTTCAGTGGATGCGAACGATCGCCTACGCCTCCAGGTAGGCGAGGACCGCCAGGACCCGGCGGTTGTCGCTCTCCCCGGGGTACAGGCCGAGCTTGGTGAAGATGTTGCCGATGTGCTTGGCGATCGCCTTCTCCGTCACGACCAGCGACTCCGCCACCCCCGCGTTCGAGCGGCCCTGGGCCAGGAGGCCGAGGACCTCGCGCTCACGGGCCGTCAGGGAGCCGAGGCGCTGGTCGCGGACCTTGCGGGCGAGGAGCTTCGTCACGACCTCGGGGTCCATCGCGGTACCGCCGTCCGCGACCTGGGCGATCGTGCGGAGGAACTCGGCGCCGTTCGTGACCCGGTCCTTGAGCACGTACCCGACGGCCCCGGCGCCGTCGGACAGCAACTCCCGCGCGTACAGGGGCTCCACGTACTGCGAGAGCAGGAGCACGGGGAGACCGGGGACCTCCCGGCGGGCCGCGAGCGCCGCACGCAGGCCCTCGTCGCTGAACCCCGGCGGCAGCCGCACGTCCACGACGGCGACGTCCGGGCGCTCCCCGACGAGGGCGTCGAGGAGCTCCGGGCCGTTGTCCACGGCGGCGACGACCTCGTGGCCGTGGGCGCCGAGCAGGCGGACGAGGCCGTCCCTCAGCAGGAAGTGGTCTTCGGCGACGACAACGCGCACGGCACCTCCATCGAGATCTGCGTGGGCCCGCCCGCCGGGCTGTGCACGGCGATGACACCGTCGAAGGGCGCGAGCCGCCGCTCGATCCCCGCCAGTCCGCTGCCGCGCGCGGGGTCCGCCCCGCCCTGCCCGTCGTCGGTGACACCGATCCGGAGGGTGGCGCGGCTCGGGTCGTACGCGAGGTCGATCCACAGCCGTTCGGCCTCGGCGTGCTTGGCCGCGTTGGTGACCGTCTCGGCGACCGCGAAGTAGACCGCCGACTCGACAGGGGCCTCGGGGCGGGCCGGCAGGTCGACGGTGACCTCGGTGTCCAGCGGGCTGAGCAGGGCCAGCGACCGTACGGCGTCGGCGAGTCCGCGGTCGGCGAGGACCGGCGGGTGGATGCCGCGGACGAGGTCGCGCAGCTCCCGGAGCGCGGCCGAGGAGGAGGCGCGGGCCTCCGCGAGGAGGGCACGGACGGCCTCGGGGTCCTCGTCGAGCCGGTGCTCGGCCGCGTCCAGCGTCATGCCCATCGCGACGAGCCGGGCCTGCGCCCCGTCGTGCAGGTCGCGCTCGATGCGGCGCAGTTCGGCGGCCGAGGTGTCGACGGCGTCGTACCGGGTCGCGGCGAGATGCGCGATCCGCGCGGCCATGACCTCCTGCTCGCTCGGGGCGAGCGCGGCCCGCACGAAGCGGGCGTGCCGGTCGACGACGCCGGGCGCGGCCAGGACACCGGCCGCGGCGACGGCGAGGCCGAGCAGCCCCGCCATGAGCCCGGTCGGGACGTCCGTGACGTGGACCGCCGTGTACCAGAGGCCGTCCCAGCCGGCGTCCTGGGCCAGGTACGCGCCGAAGAAGCCGAGGAAGACGCCCCACAGGCCGTAGCAGACCAGGCCGACGGGCAGACAGACGAGGAGGCCCCCGACGAACGAGTAGAGGGTGACCCAGCGCCACTCGCGCAGCCGCTGCGGGTCCTCCAGGAGCCAGCGGTAGCGCGCGACGACACCGTGCCGCTCGCTCTCGTCGCGCGCCGGGGCGGGGGCGGCGCCGACCTCGATGCCGGACCAGCGTCCGGCGAGCGCCCGCTCGCGGTCCACGAGGCGGCGCATGCCCCGGGCCGCCCACGGCAGCATGCCGCGGACCGGCGTCCACACCGCGAGCCCGACCATCACCGACCAGTGCATCGCCGCCAGCGAGAGCACCCACAGATGGTGGCTGCGCCTCAGTGCCTGCATCCGCTTCATGCCGTCCCCCATTCCGCCCTGTCTACTGACCCGTTGCTGTCATCGCAACGAGTATGTGGCGAACTCGGCGGGGAAGTCGGTGGAGTTAACTCCCCTGTCCGGCGCACCGGCGGCGTCGTCGGGGGCGGCGGCGAGCGGCTCGTCGCTCGCCCAGGCCGCGTATCCGTCGGGCCGCACGAGGAGCGCGGTGCGGCGCTCGCCCGCCCAGTGCGCGACCCGTACGCGGGCGCCCGCGCAGGTGGCCCCGGCGGGCAGGACCAGGACGAACTCGCCCGCACGCAGGGCCTCGTAGAGCCGGGAGCCGTCGCGCAGCCGCAGGTCGGGGACGCGGGTGCCGACGAGCCGGTGGGCGCCCCTGGGGGCCGGGTAGCGCACCCCGAGCCCGGTGATCTGGCCGACGGCGCGGTCGCGGGCGGGGCGGACCCGGGCGAGCAGGGCGGTCAGCCCGGCGCGCGCGGCCAGA
>NZ_WWIA01000130.1 GCF_009870065.1 Streptomyces sp. SID5785
TCCGAAGCGAGGAGAAGGCCGAGGCGGCCAAGGCGCGGATCGCCAAGTCGCTGAAGCGCTCTGTCGACAAGGGCCGCACGAGCGCCGAGGCCGCCGAGCAGACGCTCGCCCGGATCACCCCGGCCGGCTCGTACGACGCCTTCGCCGACGTCGACCTCGCGCTCGAGGCGGTCGCCGAGGACCTGGACGTCAAGCAGCAGCTGTTCGCCACGTTCGACAAGGTCTGCAAGCCGGGCGCGATCCTCGCGACGACCACCTCGTCGCTGCCGGTCGTCGCGTGCGCCCGCGCCACGTCCCGGCCGCAGGACGTGATCGGGATGCACTTCTTCAACCCGGCGCCCGCGATGAAGCTCGTCGAGGTCGTGCGCACGGTCCTGACGAGCGACGAGGTGCACGCGACCGTCCGCGACCTGACCCTGAAGGTCCGCAAGCACCCGGTGGACTGCGGCGACCGCGCGGGCTTCATCGTGAACGCTTTGCTGTTCCCGTACCTGAACAACGCGATCAAGATGGTCGAGGAGCACTACGCGACGCTGGACGACATCGACGCCGCCATGAAGCTCGGCGGCGGCTATCCGATGGGCCCCTTCGAACTCCTCGACGTGGTGGGTCTGGACGTGTCCCTGGCCATCGAGAAGGTGCTGCACCGCGAGTTCCGCGACCCTGGCCTCGCGCCCGCGCCGCTCCTGGAGCACCTGGTGGCCGCGGGCTGCCTCGGCCGCAAGACGGGCCGTGGCTTCCGCGAATATGCCCGGCGCTGAGGCGGGCACGGGAGCCGCGCCGGGTACCGGCCCGGACGCGGGTCCGCACTGGGGCGGGCTGCTCGGGGAACCGGGCGGCCCGCTGACCGGGGAGCGTCGGGGAACATCCATGCAGTACGTTCGGGTCATGCCCAAGGCCGACCAGACCTCCCGTACTCCCGCCCCGTCCGACACTCCGGTGGAGAGCGCCGCGGGCAGCCGTGCCGCCGCGCAGCGGCTCAAGATGCGCCGGGAGCTCGCGGCGGCGGCCATGGAGCTGTTCTCCACCAAGGGGTACGAGGCGACGACGGTCGACGAGATCGCCGCGGCGGCCGGGGTCGCGCGCCGCACCTTCTTCCGCCACTTCCGGTCCAAGGAAGAGGCGATCTTCCCCGACCACGACGACACCCTGGTGCGCGCCGAGGCGGTGCTCAACGCGGCCCCGCCGCACGAGCACCCGCTCGACACGGTCTGCCGCGGCATCAAGGAAGTCATGAAGATGTACGCGTCGTCACCGGCGGTCGCCGTCGAGCGGTACCGGCTGACGCGCGAGGTGCCGACGCTGCGCGAGGCGGAGATCGCCTCCGTGGCCCGCTACGAGCGGCTGTTCACGCGCTACCTGCTCGGCCACTTCGACGAGCAGGCGCACCACGACGGCAACGACGACCCGCTGCTCGCGGAGGTCGCCGCCTCGGCCGTCGTCACCGCGCACAACCACGTGCTGCGGCGCTGGCTGCGGGCCGGCGGCCAGGGCGACGTGGAGACACAGCTGGACCACGCCTTCGCCATCGTGCGGCGGACCTTCGGCACGGGGATCGGGGCCGGGCGCACGCCCGCCGCCCCGCCGGCCGCGCAGGTCTCGCGCTCGGACGAGGTGCTGGTCACGGTGGCCCGTACCGACGCCCCGCTGTCCGAGGTCATGCGCACGATCGAGGAAGCACTGCAGCACCGCTGACCCTCCCCGCCCAGGGACGTCGGCGAAGGCCCCCGCGGAGCGATCCCGGGGGCCTTTTGCATGCCCCGCGCCGGGCGTCACCCCTTCGGCAGCACCGGCCGTGTCGCGCTCCGCACGGCCTGGCACGCAGTGCCAGCACATCTGCTCCTCCGGCGGCCCCGATCACGGCCCCGCCGCCCGCAGTGATCGATCATCGATCCCTTCCCGTACCGGGAAACCGCCCCTGACCACGGATGATCGATCATCGCTCAGCTGTCGGGCAAAGATTTCACCTGAGCGAAATTGATGGCACGCAGTGCCTTGTGCGTTGTCACGCGGTGCCATACGTTGAAGGTGTCCGGGCGGCCGGCGTGCAGAGAACTTCCGCACGCCGGCTGTCCCCGCAAGCCGCGACCACCGCGGCCGGCGCGCCCGGACGCCTGCGTCACAGGCACCCTTCCGCGCCCCACCCGGCGCTGCCATCGCACCACCGCGCCGAACCGACGGCATCTCCGCACCACCCCGACCAGACCCCGACTCAGCGTTCCCCTCAGACGCTCATCGCCGGAGGCACCACCGTGAAGGAAATCCTGGACGCGATTCAGTCGCAGACCGCCACGTCTGCCGACTTCGCCGCCCTGCCGCTGCCCGACTCGTACCGCGCGATCACCGTGCACAAGGACGAGGCCGAGATGTTCGCGGGGCTCGACAGCCGCGACAAGGACCCCCGCAAGTCCATCCACCTGGACGACGTTCCGGTGCCCGAGCTGGGCCCGGGCGAGGCGCTCGTCGCCGTCATGGCCTCCTCCGTGAACTACAACTCGGTCTGGACCTCGATCTTCGAGCCCGTCTCCACCTTCAGCTTCCTGGAGCGCTACGGCCGGCTCAGCGAGCTGACCAAGCGTCACGACCTGCCGTACCACATCATCGGCTCCGACCTGGCGGGCGTCGTGCTGCGCACCGGCCCGGGCGTCAACGCCTGGAACCCGGGCGACGAGGTCGTCGCGCACTGCCTCTCCGTCGAGCTGGAGTCGAGCGACGGCCACAACGACACGATGCTCGACCCCGAGCAGCGCATCTGGGGCTTCGAGACCAACTTCGGCGGTCTCGCCGAGATCGCCCTGGTCAAGTCGAACCAGCTGATGCCGAAGCCCGACCACCTCAGCTGGGAGGAGGCCGCGGCCCCGGGCCTGGTGAACTCCACCGCCTACCGCCAGCTGGTCTCCCGCAACGGCGCCGGCATGAAGCAGGGCGACAACGTCCTGATCTGGGGCGCCTCCGGCGGCCTCGGCTCGTACGCCACCCAGTTCGCGCTGGCCGGCGGCGCCAACCCGATCTGCGTCGTCTCCTCCCCCGAGAAGGCCGACATCTGCCGGGCCATGGGCGCCGAGGCGGTCATCGACCGCAACGCCGAGGGCTACAGGTTCTGGAAGGACGAGCGCACCCAGGACCCGAAGGAGTGGAAGCGCTTCGGCAAGCGCATCCGCGAATTCACCGGCGGCGAGGACATCGACATCGTCTTCGAGCACCCGGGCCGCGAGACCTTCGGCGCCAGCGTCTACGTCACCCGCAAGGGCGGCACCATCACCACCTGCGCCTCGACGTCCGGGTACATGCACGAGTACGACAACCGCTACCTGTGGATGTCCCTCAAGCGCATCATCGGCTCGCACTTCGCCAACTACCGCGAGGCGTGGGAGGCCAACCGGCTCATCTCCAAGGGCAAGATCCACCCCACCCTGTCGCGGACGTACGCCCTGGAGGACACCGGCCAGGCGGCCTACGACGTCCACCGCAACCTCCACCAGGGCAAGGTCGGCGTCCTCGCGCTCGCCCCCGAGGAGGGCCTCGGCGTGCGCGACCACGACAAGCGCGCCCAGCACATCGACGCCATCAACCGCTTCCGCAACATCTGATTCCCCAGGGAGCACAGCAGATGACCGAGCGTCAGAAGGACCGGCCGTGGCTCATGCGCACGTACGCCGGTCACTCCACGGCTGAGGCGTCCAACGAGCTGTACCGGCGCAACCTCGCCAAGGGCCAGACGGGTCTGTCGGTCGCCTTCGACCTGCCGACCCAGACCGGCTACGACCCGGACCACGTCCTCGCCCGCGGCGAGGTCGGCCGGGTGGGCGTCCCGGTCTCGCACCTCGGCGACATGCGACGGCTGTTCCAGGACATCCCCCTGGAGCAGATGAACACCTCGATGACCATCAACGCCACCGCCATGTGGCTTCTGGCGCTCTACCAGGTCGTCGCGGAGGAGCAGGGCGCGGACATCGCGACGCTCCAGGGCACGACGCAGAACGACATCGTCAAGGAGTACCTCTCGCGCGGGACGCACGTCTTCCCGCCGGGACCCTCCCTGCGTCTGACGACCGACATGATCGCCTACACGGTGTCCCACATCCCCAAGTGGAACCCGATCAACATCTGCTCGTACCACCTCCAGGAGGCGGGGGCCACGCCGGTCCAGGAGATCGCGTACGCGATGTCCACCGCCATCGCCGTTCTCGATGCCGTACGCGACTCAGGGCAGGTCCCCGCCGAGAAGTTCGGGGACGTCGTGGCCCGCATCTCCTTCTTCGTGAACGCGGGCGTCCGCTTCATCGAGGAGATGTGCAAGATGCGGGCGTTCGGGCAGATCTGGGACCAGATCACGCGCGAGCGGTACGGCATCGAGAACGCGAAGCAGCGCCGCTTCCGGTACGGCGTGCAGGTCAACTCGCTCGGCCTGACCGAGGCCCAGCCGGAGAACAACGTCCAGCGGATCGTCCTCGAGATGCTGGCCGTCACCCTCTCCAAGGACGCGCGCGCCCGCGCCGTCCAGCTGCCGGCCTGGAACGAGGCGCTCGGCCTGCCGCGCCCCTGGGACCAGCAGTGGTCCCTGCGCATCCAGCAGGTGCTCGCGCACGAGAGCGACCTGCTCGAGTACGACGACATCTTCGCGGGCTCGCACGTCGTCGAGAAGAAGGTCGACGAGCTCGTCGCGGAGTCCCTCGCCGAGATCGACCGGATCCAGGAGATGGGCGGCGCGATGGCCGCCGTCGAGTCCGGCTACCTCAAGTCGCAGCTCGTCTCCTCGCACGCCGAGCGGCGTGCCCGCATCGAGGCCGGCGACGAGAAGATCGTCGGCGTCAACGTCTACGAGTCGACCGAGCCGAACCCGCTCACCACCGACCTGGACGCCGCGATCATGACCGTCGACCACACCGTGGAGGCCCGGGTCGTGGCCGCCATCGGCGAGTGGAAGACGACCCGTCAGGAGTCGAGCGACCGCCAGGGCATGGGCGACCCGTTCCACTACCCGACCACCGGGCAGGCCCTGGAGCGCCTCAAGGAGGCCGCGGCGGGCACGGAGAACCTGATGGAGGCCACCCTCGAGTGCGCCCGCGCCGGAGTCACGACCGGCGAGTGGGCCGGCGCGCTGCGCGAGGTGTTCGGCGAGTTCCGCGCCCCCACGGGCGTGTCGTCGGCGCCGGTGGCCGTGACCGCCGAGCCCGGCACCCCGCTCGCCGAGGTCCGCGAGAAGGTCCGCCGCACCGGCGAGGAGCTGGGCGGCAAGCTGCGCCTCCTGGTCGGCAAGCCGGGCCTGGACGGGCACTCCAACGGCGCCGAGCAGATCGCCGTGCGGGCCCGCGACGCCGGGTTCGAGGTGGTCTACCAGGGCATCCGGCTCACCCCGGACCAGATCGTGTCCGCCGCGCTCGCCGAGGACGTGCACTGCGTCGGCCTGTCGATCCTCTCCGGATCGCACGCCGAGCTCGTGCCCGACGTCCTGGAGCGGCTGCGCGAGGCGGGCGCCGCCGACGTCCCCGTGATCGTCGGAGGCATCATCCCCCACGCCGATGCCGAGGACCTGAAGCGGGCGGGAGTGGCCGCCGTCTTCACCCCGAAGGACTTCGGCATCACGGAGATCATCGGCCGTATCGTCGACGAGATCCGGACAGCGAACCAGCTCGACCCTCTGGAGGTCCCCGCATGACTGTGAACCGTCTCCGCCCGCGCCGCTCCTGTCTCGCGGTGCCCGGAAGCAACCCGCGCTTCCTGGAGAAGGCCCAGGGTCTGGCGGCCGACCAGGTCTTCCTCGACCTGGAGGACGCCTGCGCCCCGCTCGCGAAGCCGGACGCCCGGCACACCATCGTCAAGTTCCTCAACGAGGGCGACTGGACGGGCAAGACGCGCGTCGTGCGGGTCAACGACTGGACCACGGAGTGGACCTACCGCGACGTCGTCACCGTCGTCGAGGGAGCGGGCCAGAACCTCGACTGCATCATGCTCCCCAAGGTCCAGACGGCCGACCAGGTCGTCGCCCTGGACCTGCTGCTGACGCAGATCGAGAAGACGATGGGCTTCGAGGTCGGCAAGATCGGCATCGAGGCGCAGATCGAGAACGCGCAGGGCCTGAACAACGTCAACGCGATCGCCGAGGCGTCCCCGCGCATCGAGACGATCATCTTCGGCCCGGCCGACTTCATGGCGTCCATCAACATGAAGTCCCTGGTCGTCGGCGAGCAGCCGCCCGGCTACGGCGCCGACGCCTACCACTACATCCTGATGAAGATCCTGATGGCCGCCCGCGCCAACGACCTCCAGGCGATCGACGGCCCCTACCTGCAGATCCGCAACGTGGACGGCTTCCGCGAGGTCGCGGGCCGCGCCGCCGCCCTCGGCTTCGACGGCAAGTGGGTGCTCCACCCCGGTCAGGTCGAGGCCGCGAACGAGATCTTCTCGCCGTCGCAGGAGGACTTCGACCACGCCGAGCTGATCCTGGACGCGTACGACTACTACACGTCCGAGGCCGGCGGGAAGAAGGGCTCGGCCATGCTCGGCGACGAGATGATCGACGAGGCCTCCCGCAAGATGGCCCTGGTCATCTCGGGCAAGGGCCGCGCGGCCGGCATGCAGCGCACCAGCACGTTCGAGGCCCCGGAGGCGTAAGACCCATGCAGTTCGGCCGCACCTACGAAGAGTTCACCGTCGGCGACGTCTACAAGCACTGGCCCGGGAAGACGGTCACCGAGTACGACGACCACCTCTTCTGCCTGCTGACGATGAACCACCACCCCCTCCACATGGACACGAACTATGCGGAGAAGACGACGGACTTCGGCAAGAACGTCGTCGTCGGAAACTACATCTACTCCCTGCTGCTCGGCATGTCCGTCCCGGACGTCTCCGGCAAGGCCATCGCCAACCTGGAGATCGAGTCGCTCAAGCACGTGGCGCCCACCTTCCACGGCGACACGATCTACGGCGAGACCACGGTCCTCGACAAGACGCCGTCGCGCTCGAAGAGCGACCGCGGCATCGTCCACGTCGAGACCAAGGGCTACAAGCAGGACGGCACCCTCGTGTGCGTCTTCCGCCGCAAGGTGATGGTGCCGACCGAGACGTACATCAAGGAGCGCGGCGGCGAGCAGCCCGGCCGCCCGGACCTTCAGGAGAAGCAGAAGTGAGCCGACTCGCCCAGACCCACGGCCTGACGGATGTGCAGCAGGAGATCCTGTCCACCGTCCGGGATTTCGTGGACAAGGAGATCATCCCCGTCGCGACGGAGCTGGAGCACCGCGACGAGTACCCGCAGCAGATCGTCGACGGGCTCAAGGAACTGGGTCTGTTCGGCCTCATGATCCCCGAGGAGTACGGGGGTCTGGGCGAGTCGCTGCTGACGTATGCCCTGTGCGTGGAGGAGATCGCGCGCGGCTGGATGTCGGTCTCCGGCATCATCAACACGCACTTCATCGTGGCGTACATGCTCAAGCAGCACGGCACGCAGGAGCAGAAGGACCACTTCCTGCCGCGGATGGCGCAGGGCGAGGTGCGCGGCGCGTTCTCGATGTCCGAGCCGGCGCTCGGCTCGGACGTGTCCGCGATCTCGTCCAAGGCGGTCAGGGACGGCGACGAGTACGTCCTGAACGGTCAGAAGATGTGGCTGACCAACGGCGGCACGTCAACGCTTGTGGCGGTTCTCACACGAAGTGACGAAGGCCACACCGAGGGCACGGCCCCGCACAAGTCGATGACGACCTTCCTCGTGGAGAAGGAGCCCGGTTTCGGTGAGGTCCGGCCCGGACTCACCATTCCCGGGAAGATCGACAAGATGGGGTACAAGGGCGTCGACACCACGGAACTGGTGATGGACGACCTGCGCATTCCGGCCAATCGTGTGCTCGGCGGCGAGACCGGCCGAGGGTTTTACCAAATGATGGACGGCGTCGAGGTCGGCCGCGTGAATGTCGCGGCCCGTGGCTGCGGTGTCGCGCAGCGTGCTTTCGAACTGGGCGTCTCTTATGCCCAGCAGCGTCACACTTTCGGCAAGGCGATCGCCCAGCACCAGGCCATCCAGTTCAAGCTGGCCGAGATGGCTACCAAGGTCGAGGCCGCCCATGCGATGATGGTCAATGCGGCACGCAAAAAGGACTCCGGGGAGCGAAACGACCTGGAAGCAGGAATGGCCAAGTACCTGGCCTCCGAATACTGCAAGGAGGTCGTCGAGGACGCCTTCCGCATCCACGGTGGTTACGGCTTCTCCAAGGAGTACGAGATCGAGCGCCTCTACCGCGAGGCTCCGATGCTGCTGATCGGTGAAGGCACCGCCGAAATCCAGAAAATGATCATTGGTCGTCGACTGCTCGAAGAGTATCGGTTCCAGGGCTGAGCCTGGGCGTGATGTCCTGTTACGGGGTGTTTTCTTCGCGAAGAAGATCACACCCCGTCAACACTCTTCGGCCGCCGACTCGGCTTCCTGGCTTGCCCAGTTGTGGCTCGCAACCGATAGCATCCCCGGAAAAGCCGCCGTCCCCCCGTAACCAGCGCGGCCTCATCCGCTACGAAGGTCATCCATGCCCCACAGCCAAACCTCTGCACCACGCGACGGCTTCCTCGGTGGTCGCCTTGCGCGCGGAGCATCGCCGTGGCTCCTTCCGACCGTCGCCACGGCCGCTCTGAGCCTGGCCCGTTCGCGTCGTTCCAAGAAGGCCGCAGCACTCGCCGTCCCGACCACCGCTCTGGCGGCCGGCATGCTGTGGTTCTTCCGCGACCCCGAGCGCGAGATCGCCCCCGGCCGGGTCATCTCCCCGGCCGACGGCGTGGTGCAGAGCATCATGCCGTGGAAGGACGGCCGCACCCGCGTCGCGATCTTCATGAGCCCGCTGAACGTCCACGTGAACCGCGCCCCGCTCGCCGGCACCGTGACGTCCGTCGAACACATCCCCGGCGGTTTCGTCCCGGCGTTCAACAAGGAGAGCGAGAACAACGAGCGCGTCGTCTGGCACTTCGACACCGAGCTCGGTGACATCGAGATGATCCAGATCGCCGGTGCCGTCGCCCGCCGCATCGTGCCCTACATCCCCCGGGGCACGAAGGTCGAGCAGGGCGAGCGGATCGGCCTGATCCGCTTCGGTTCGCGCGTCGACATCTACCTGCCCGAGGGCGTCGAGGTCGACGTCGAGGTCGGGCAGAAGACGGTGGCTGGGGTGACTCGCATTGACCGTGACTGATCCAGAGACCCAGGCCTGGGCCTCCGACGCCGACGGCGCGGACGAAGCGGAGGAGATGCCGCTCTCACTGCGTCTGTCGATAGCGGACACGCTCACCCTCGGTAACGCCACGTGCGGCTTCATGGCGGTCTACTTCACGACGACCGGCATCCTGATCCCGCACATCCAGGGCAGCAACGACTCGGGCATGGCCCGGCACTCCGCCGCGACCGCCGTGATCCTGATGCTGGCCGCCGCGATCTTCGACCTGTTCGACGGTCTGGTGGCCCGCAAGCTGCGA
>NZ_WWIA01000131.1 GCF_009870065.1 Streptomyces sp. SID5785
GGTTCGCTCGAGCCCGGCATGACCGTCGACGTGACCCGGGCCGACCACCGCAGCGCCCGCTTCACCGTCGACTCCGTGGACGTGTACGAGTCCGACGACTTCCCCGACCGGAAGGTGTACGGCGACACGGGCCGCCCCGAGCTGCGGATCATCACGTGCGGCGGCGGCTACGACCACGAGCGCGGCCGCTACCTGGGCAACGTCGTCGTCACCGCCCATCTGTCGTCGTCCTGAGGAGGACGCCATGACCACTGGCTGGGAGCACCGGCCCGCGCCCGTGCCCGCCCCCGGGCCCGGCAGCGAGTTCCTGCCCGTCCTGGACATCCCGCCGCCGGGGCGGCAGCGCCGCTGGACGGTGCTGCTGCGCTGGCTGCTGCTCGTCCCGCAGTTCGTGGTGGTGACCGTGCTGCTGATCGCGTCGTTCTTCGGGGCGATCGCCGGCTGGTTCGCGGCGCTGTTCCTCGGTCGGCTGCCGGACGGCATCCACCGGTTCCTCGGGTCGGTGCTCGTGTACGCGACCCGGGTCGACGCGAGCGCGCTGCTCCTGGTCGACCGGTACCCGCCGTTCGCGTTCTCGGCGCCCGGTCATCCGGTGCAGATCGAGCTGCGGGCGACGCCGCTGAACCGGCTCGCGGTGCTGTTCCGGCTGATCCTGATGATTCCGGCGGTGATCGTCGCGAACCTGCTGCAGGGCGGCTGGTTCGCCCTGAGCTGGGTGTTCTGGCTCATCACGCTGGTCCTCGGCCGGCTGCCCGGGCCGCTGTACGCGGCGACGGCCGCCGTCTGCCGGTACAGCATGCGGCTGAGCGCGTACGCGCACCTGCTGACGCCCGCCTATCCGAAGCGGCTGTTCGGGGACGGTGCCGGAGCAGGAGGTGCGTTCGGGCACCCGTCCGCTGCTCCTGGAGACGCCGGCCAAGGTGCTTGTGGTGCTCTTCCTGCTGCTCGGTCTCGCGGGCAACGCCGTCAACGGCGCCACCCGCTACGACGACGGCGACGACGAGGACGGCGGCCCGGGCTCCTACGGCTCCCCCACGGCTCCGCGGGCGCCCGGGCCGGGCTGATCAGGCCGCGCGCGGCGGCCAGTTGAGGATCGCCTTGGGGCGCGGCGGCGCGTAGGTGCGCACCTTGGACGTGGTCAGGCCGAGGCGGACCAGCGACTCGGCGACGGTCACGGCGGCGGCGACACCGTCCACCACCGGGACGCCGGTGCGGGCGACGACCTGCTCGGTCAGGCCCGCCATGCCGCCGCAGCCGAGGCAGACGACCTCGGCCCGGTCCTGCTCGACGGCGGCCGCGGCCTGTTCGACAATCGCGGCGACGGCGGCGTCCGGGTCGCGTTCGAGGTCGAGGACGGCCAGGCCGCTGGCGCGCACAGAGGCGAGCCGGTCGGTGAGCCCGGCCAGCCTGAGCCGGTCCTCGATGAGCGGCGCGGCCCGGTCGAGGGTGGTGACGACCGAGTACCTGTGCCCGAGGAACTGGGCGGTGCTGGCGGCGGCCTCGGTGATGTCGACCACGGGCACGTCGAGCAGTTCCTGGAGTCCCTCGCGGCCGTGCTCGCCGTACCCGGCCTGGATGACCGCGTCGTAGGGACCGGGGTGGGCCCGCACCTTCTCCATGACGGCGATCGCGGCCAGGTAGCTCTCGTAGTTGCCCTCGCAGGACTCCGGACCGAAGTCCGGGGTGAGCGGCACGATCTCGGTGCCGGGTGCCGCGACGGCCTGCGCGGTGGCGGCGATGCCCTTCGTCATCGACTCGGTGGTGTTGACGTTGGCGACGAGGATGCGCATGAGGGGTGCTCCCTGGACGGTGCGGGTCATTCGGCGGCGACGGCGATGGACTCGCCGTCGACGTGCTCGAAGGTCTGCGTGCGGTCGCTCACGGTCCAGTACGCGGCGGCCGCGAGGCCGGCGCCGATGAACCACGAGAAGCCGGAGATGCCGGAGAAGGCGGGCACGAGCGCGATGACCACGGAGATGACGGCGGCGGGCACGAAGACACCGACGGCCTTCGGGTTGACGCCGCGCCGGTAGTGGTAGGTGGACGCCGGGTCCTCGGTGTAGAGGTGCGGCACGTGGATCTGGGCGCGGCGCAGCAGCCAGTAGTCGGCCATGACGATGCCGAAGACGGGGCCGAGCAGGGCGCCGAGTCCCCCGAGGAAGTACGTGACGGCGACCGGGCTGTCGTACAGGTTCCACGGCAGGATCACGAGGCCGATGAGGGCGCTGACGACTCCCGCGCTGCGGAAGGTGAGGCGCTGCGGGAACAGGCTGACCAGGGTGTACACGGGCGCGACGAAGTTCGCGAGGAGGTTCACGGCGACGGTCAGCATGAGCAGCGCGAGGCAGGCGAGGGCGAGCAGGATCGTGCTCGGGATGCCCTGGACGACCTGGGTGGGGCTGGTGATGACCTGTCCGTCGATGCGGAACTGGGCGCCGCTCAGCACGGCGGCGATCAGCGCGAAGAACAGCATGTTGACCGGGATGCCGATCAGGTTGCCGCGGGCGATGGAGCGGTCGGAGGTGGCGTTGCGGGTGAAGTCGCAGAAGTTGAGGACGAAGGTGCCGTAGACGACGACCCACAGGGCGGCGGCCTCGAAGATGTGCAGCCACTGGGGACCGCCGGTGAAGGGGTGCCCGTTGTCGAGTGCGACGGAGGCGTCCGCCTTGACGAACATCCAGACGGCGAGGGCCAGCATGGTGACGAGTACGGTCGGGGCGGCCATCGCCATGTAGCGGCGGATGGCCTGCATGCCGAAGCTGACGATGAGGACCTGCACGACCCACAGGAACATGAAGCTGATCCAGCCGAGCGTGGAGAGCCCGAGGATCGCGTTGGTGTCGTACTGCGCGGCGCCGGGCCACAGGGCCTTGATGAGCGTGCGCAGCACCTGCGAGGCGAGGTAGGTCTGGATGCCGAACCAGGCGATGGCGGCGGCTCCGCGGACCATGGCGGGCAGTTGGGAGCCGCGCACGCCGAAGGCGATGCGGCTCATCACGGGGAAGGGGACGCCGGTGCGCGAGCCCATCCGACCGGAGAGGGTGAGGAGGACGAACAGCAGTCCGGAGGCGACGGCGAAGGCGATCAGGATGTCCCAGACGCTCATCCCGAGCGCGAACAGGCCCATCGCGAAGGCGTAGTTGCCGAGGCTGTGGACGTCGTTGCCCCAGAGGGTGAAGACGTTGTAGGCGCCCCAGCTGCGGCCCCGGACCTTGGTCGGTGCGAGGTCGCTGTTGTAGAGGCGGGGGCTGATGTCCACGCCGGCCGCCGTCGCCGCATCCGCCGTCCTGGACGGGGGCCGTTGCTGAGCAGTGGCCATGAAGACCCCTCCGCTTTCCGCTGTGCGAAATCACAGTTCCAGAGAATGTGAACTGGACGTTACGACGACGGTTTTCGGGAGGTCAACAGATTCCGGGCAGCCGCACCCTGGTGACATGCATCACACTGCTGGCACCTTGTATACCAGTGAAGGGCACACGTATAACCCCCTCGGACCGCCCCGAGGGGGCTCTACGACTACGGCATCTCCGCAGGTCAGGCCAGGGGTTCCTGAAGTTCGGTGACCCAGTCGTCGAGATTCTCCGGGCACTCCAGGTTGATCTCGCGCGGGTATCCCGCCGAACGGTGACCGTTCTCGTCGATCCAGTGGGCCAGCGCCTGGACGGAGGTCAGGACGGACTCCATCGAGCCCCGGTGGACGAGCGTCGCCGCACGCGTGACAGGAGGCAGATCGAGCACGCGCAGCCCGTCGTCCTCGCGCGGGTCGGCCGTCACCTCGACACCCGCATGGATGAGGACACCGCCGTCCGGCGCGTCCTCGTACCGGGCGACCCCGGGGCCGCTCGGGGCGATGCCCGCCGCTCCGAGGCGCCGGAACAGCTCCTCGTACAGCGGCTGGATCACCGGGCCGATGGTGTCGAAGTCCGGTGCGACCGCGGTCAGTTCGGCCACTCGGCGGCCGGGCAGGTGCTTGATGACGATGTCGTCGACGGACACGGCTGTCTCCCTCTCGATGGACCGCAGACGCGCCTCGACCAGACCGAGCCGGGCCGCCGTCGCCGCCATCTCCGCGGCGAGCTCGGCGCGCCGCAGACGCAGCATCGCCCGCAGCTGCGCGGCGTCCACCTTCTCGTCGAGGATCTCCCCGACCTGGGCGAGGGTGAAGCCGAGTTCCTTCAGCGCGATCAGCCGGTTGAGCCGGTCGAGCTGGGCGGCGGCGTAGTGGCGGTACCCGGTGACGGGGTCGACGTGGTCCGGCCGCAGCAGTCCGGTGGCGTCGTAGTGGCGCAGCATCCGGACCGAGACACGGCCGTGGCGGGCGAAGTCTCCGATCGTGAACATGATGTCTCCGAGTACACGGGCTCACACGGTGTCAGGGTCAAGCACCGCCCATCATGGTGCGGGCGGTGCGGTGCGGTCAGCCGCGGGTGAAGACCGCGACCGTGCGGGCCGGGACCCTGAAGGTGCCCGAGCCCTCGTCGTACGAGGAGGCGCGCACGACGGGGTCGGCGCCCTTGCGCTGGACCGGGTGGAGTCCGTAGGCGGTGCCGGCCGCGCCCGGCACCCGCTGGGCCTGTCGCTGCGGCGTGGCGTTCATGACGACCACCAGGTCGCCCAGGCGCATCGTGAGGACGCCGGGCGTCTCCCGCGTGCCGGACAGCGGGAAGGACAGCTCCTTCTGCACCTGCTCGGCGCTGCCGAGGTGGAAGGCCGGTTCGGCCGTGCGGATCCTCAGGAGGTCCTGGTACGCGGCGGACGCGCCGTCGATCCGGTCGCAGCCCGGCGCCTTCACCGACGCGAGCAGCGGCCCGGCGTAGGGCCACTTCGCCTCGTTGTCGGCGGCCGGCGGCAGTCCGCGGCCGAAGCCGTTGCCGTCGCGGCAGTCCCAGTGGATCGCGTTGAACCAGTCGCCGCTGTCGAAGGAGTTGCGGTCGAGGGACTTCGAGCGCAGCAGGTCGCTGCCCGCCTGGGAGAGCGCGGGGCCCTGCGAGAGCGTGGCCGTGGCCATCGCGAGGACCTGCATCCTGGCCCGGTCGCCGGCCGGGGTGTCCTTCGGGAGTTTGAAGGTCAGCGCGTCGTAGAGCGACTCGTTGTCGTGGGCGTCGACGTAGGCGAGGGCGTCGCCCGGGGCGGCGGCGTACCCGGCGGGCGCGCCGTTGTAGTCGACCTCGGAGCCCTTGACCTTCTTCCCGGCGCTGTCGGTGAACGTGTAGCCCGCCAGGCTCCCGGAGAGGCCGACCTTGATCAGGTCCTGGTAGTGCAGCAGCCGGGCCTTCTGCTCGGCGGCGGTGCCGTTGGCCTTCGCGCCGTTGGGGTCGGTGTACAGGCCGCTCGCGAAGCCCTGCACGCCCGGGTCCTCGTCGAAGGGGCCGCCGCCGCGCACCGCGTCGCGGGCCCGGTCGGAGAAGGTGGCGATGCCGGTGCCGGCCATGTTCTTCTGCGTGGCCTGCTCGAAGCGGGCGTCGTCGGCGATCTCGCCGAAGTTCCAGCCCTCGCCGTAGAGGATGATCTTCTTGCCGTCGACCCCGTCCTTCTGCGGGGTGAGGGCGTCGAGCGCCTTGCGGACGGCCAGGATGTCGGCCTTGGGGTGGTGTCCCATGAGGTCGAAGCGGAAGCCGTCGACCTTGTAGTCCCTGGCCCAGGTGACGACCGAGTCGACGACGAGCTTGCCCATCATGGTGTGCTCGGGCGCGGTGTTCGCGCAGCAGGTCGAGTTCGCGACCGTGCCGTCGGCGTTCAGCCGCTGGTAGTAGCCGGGGACGATCTTGTCGAGGACGGAGTGGTCGTCCTGGCCGGCCGCCGCCGTGTGGTTGTAGACGACGTCCATGACGACGCGCAGTCCGTCCTTGTTCAGCGACTGCACCATCTGCCGGAACTCGACGGTGCGCCGGGTGCCGTCCGGGTCGGAGGCGTAGGAGCCCTCGGGGACGGTGTAGTGCAGCGGGTCGTAGCCCCAGTTGTAGGCGTCCTGGGCCGCGCTCTCGGTGACGCACGCCTGCTGGCGGTCGCTGTCGGGGGCGTACGAGGCCAGGTCGCACCCGGGGGTGGACTGCTCGGACTTCCGCTCCGGGACGGTCGCGAGGTCGAACGCCGGGAGCAGGTGCACGTACGAGGTGCCTGCGTCGGCGAGCTCGCGCAGGTGCGTCGAGCCGGCGCTGTCCCGGTCGGTGAAGGCACGGTAGGTGCCCCGGTCCGCCGCGGGCACGGTGCTGTCCTCGACGGAGAAGTCGCGGATGTGCAGCTCCTGGATCTGCGCGTCCTTCATGGCGACGGCGCGGGGCTTCTTCAGGCCCGCCCAGCCCTCGGGGGCGAGCCCGCGGTCGGCGAGGTCGACGACGAGGCTGCGCTCCGAGTCGGCGGTGAGGGCGACGGAGTAGGGGTCGGTGACCTTGTTGGTGACGAGTTTCGCCACGCTCGGCGCCCACACCCGGACGGCGTACCGGTACGTCTTGCCGCGCCAGGCCGCGGCCGGGCCCGTGGCCGACCAGACGCCGCTCGCCGCGTCGCGGCGCATGCGGACGGTGCGTCCACCGAGGTCGAGCGAGACGGTGTGCGCGGTCGGCGCCCACACGGACAGCGTGACCTTGCCCCCGTGGAACACCGGGCCGAGCGAGGCCCTGGACGCCGCCCGCGCGTAGAGGTCGTCGAGTGCGCCGGGCAGCTGGACGCCGGTCGCCGCGAGGAGGGCGCCGTCCGCCGCCCGCTGGATCGCGATCAACTGGCCGCGCAGGGCGGCACGGACGCGGTCACGGTCGCGCGGGTCGATCGTGTAGGCCTGGTAGTCCTTCAGGTGCGGGTACTTCGCCTTCTGCGCGTCGGTGAGCGCGCCCGGCGTCATCCGCAGCCGGTGGCTCTCGCCGCCGATCGCACCGTCCTGGACGGTGATGCCGCCGTCGGGCGCGTAGACGAGCTGCTCGCTCGTGCCGGCGCCGCCCTTCACCTTCCACACGACGGTGTCGGCGTCGATCCACTGGGCCTCGGACGTGCCCAGGTCGACGGCGGTGCTCCGACCGGCGGACGGCTGCGCGTCGGACGGCGGGGCGGGGGCCGCGGCGCGGGCCGCGAGCGGCTGGGCGAGCGTGACCAGCAGGGCGGCGGCCGCGGTGTACGCGGCGGCCCGCCGGTGCGGGAAGGGACGGGTGCGGCTCAAGGCGTGAACTCCTCGCGGCATCAGGGCTCTTGGGAGGCGCGGACGCGGGGCAGCGGGGAGGAGCCCCGGTCCGCCGCGTGACGGTATCGCTTGCACGATCCTTGCTGCAAGAGTCCTGCAAGACTCAGAAAACTCTTTCAATCGGGCGGACGGGAGAGGGGCCGGTGCGGTGCACCGGCCCCTCTCCCGCCTTCTCAGGACGCGCGGTTACGCGGTCGTCCACCACACCGTCGTGTCCGCGGGCAGCTCGAACGTGCCCTCGGCCGACGCGACCGGTCCGGACGCGAGCAGGACCGTGCCGGGCACCGGGAGGCGGACCGGCGCGCCCGTCGTGTTCACCGTGCAGGCGAACCCGGGCCGCTCGAAGTGGAGTACGCCCTCGGGGGCGTCCTCGCGCCAGGTCACGCGGTCCCCCGCGCCGAGCCCCGGCGTGGCCCGGCGAGCCGCGATGGCCGCACGGTACAGCTCCAGGGTCGAGCCCGGCACGCCGCTCTGCGCCTCGACGCTGAGCTCGCCCCAGACCGCGGGCTGCGGCAGCCAGCTGCCGCCGCTCCCGAAGCCGTACGAGGAGCCGGTGCGGGTCCACGGGATCGGCACCCGGCAGCCGTCGCGGAAGCCGTCCTGGCCCGCGGCGCGGAAGAACGACGGGTCCTGGCGCACCTCGTCGGGCAGGTCGGTCACATCGGGCAGGCCGAGCTCCTCGCCCTGGTAGACGTAGGCCGAGCCGGGCAGCGCGAGCATGAGCAGGGTGGCGGCGCGGGCGCGGCGCAGGCCGAGCTCACGGTCGCCGGGGGTGCGGATCTGGGTGCCGAGGCCGGGCGGGTTGGCGTAGCGGGTGGCGTGCCGGGTGACGTCGTGGTTGGACAGCACCCAGGTGGCCGGGGCGCCGACGGGGCGCATGGCGTCGAGGGAGCTGTCGATGATGGCCCGCAGCTCGGTCGCCTCCCAGGGGGCGCCCAGGTACTGGAAGTTGAACGCCTGGTGCAGCTCGTCGGGGCGTACGTAGTGGGCGGTGCGCTCGACGGTCGGGGTCCACGCCTCGGCGACGAAGATCCGGCCGCCCGGCTGCCGCCGACCCGCCGCGGGCAGGCCTTCGGACTGCACCTCCCTCCGGTCGTACTCGTCGAGGATGAGACGCCACGAGCGGTAGACGTCGTGGACGCCGTCCTGGTCGAAGAACGGCATGACATCGTTTCCGAGCAGCTTGAGCTGGTCGCTGCCGCCGAGGTCGGGCAGGCCCTCGGCCTTGACCAGGCCGTGGGCGACGTCGATGCGGAAGCCGTCGACGCCCATGTCGAGCCAGAACCGCAGGATGGAGCGGAACTCGTCGGCGACGGCCGGGTGATCCCAGTTGAGGTCCGGCTGCTCCGGCGCGAAGAGGTGCAGGTACCACTCGCCGTCCGGGAGCCGGGTCCAGGCGGGGCCGCCGAAGATGGACTCCCAGTCGTTGGGCGGGAGTTCACCGTGCACGCCCTTGCCGGGGCGGAAGTGGTAGCGCTCGCGCAGGGGGGAGCCGGGCCCGTCGGCGACGGCCCGCCTGAACCACTCGTGCTGGTCCGAGGAGTGGTTCGGGACGAGGTCGACGATGATGCGCAGGTCCAGGGCGTGGGCGTCGCGGATGACCGCGTCGGCGTCGAGGAGCGTGCCGTACATGGGGTCGACGGCCCGGTAGTCGGCGACGTCGTAGCCGCCGTCGGCCTGCGGGGAGGCGTAGAAGGGGCTCAGCCACACCGCGTCCACGCCCAGGTCGCGCAGGTACGGCAGACGCTGCCGGATGCCTTCGAGGTCGCCGGTGCCGTCGCCGTCGCTGTCGGCGAAACTGCGCGGGTACACCTGGTAGATGACGGCGTCGCGCCACCATTCCGCGGCCGCGCGGGTGTCGCCGGCGGGGGCCGGTGCGGTGTCGGTGGGGTGCTGGCTCATGGTGTCCTTGCTGCGTGGGAAGCTGGCAACTGGTCGGTGGTGCGTGGGTGTTCAGCCCTTGGTGCCGCCCGCCGTGAGGCCGGTGACCAGGTGCTTCTGGACAAGGTAGAAGAAGGCCGTGACGGGGATCGCGATCAACACCGCGGTGGCGGCCATGAGGTTCCACTGGGCGTCGTGTTCGCTGACGAAGCTCTGCAGGCCGACCGCGAAGGTGTACTTGGAGTCGTCGAGCAGGAACGTCGAGGCGAAGGGCACCTCGGCGAACGCGGTGATGAAGCTGTAGAACGCGGCGACGGCGATGCCGGGCTTGGCGAGCGGCAGGATGAGCCGCCAGAAGGTGCCGAAGGGGCTGAGCCCGTCGATGCGTCCGGCCTCGTCGATGTCGATGGGGACGGTGTCGAAGTAGCCCTTCATCAGCCACGTGCAGTACGGCACGATCGTCGTGCAGTTGACGAGGATGACGCCCTGGTAGGTGTCGATGAGGCCGAGCTCCGAGAAGATCTCGTACATCGGCACGATGAGGACGGCGATGGGGAACGCCTGCGTGAGCAGCAGGGTCCACATCAGCGGCCGGTAGCCGGGGAAGCGCATCCGGGAGACGGCGTAGCCGGTGGTCGCCGCGAAGAGCACGCCGAGGACGGTGGTGCCGAGCGAGATGACGAGCGTCGACCGCATCCACTCGAAGAAGTTGGTGTGCGCCAGGACCTCGGAGTAGTTGGCGAAGGTGGCCTTGCCGGCGATCTCGCCGGGGTGCAGGTAGTCGTCCTTGTCCGGGCCGAGGGACAGGTAGACGAGCCAGATGACGGGGAAGAGCGCGACGAGGCTCGCGACGGCGAGGGTGCCGTGCGACAGGGCCCGGGCCAGGGGGCTGCGCTCGCCGCGGCGGCGCACCGTGGCGGTCCTGCCGCGGGCGGGGCCGCCGGTGCCGGTGCGCTGCGCGGGAATCTCGGGTGCGGTCGTGGTGCTCATGGTGGTGGCTCCTGCGGCGTCAGACGGCGAGCTGCTCATTGCGCTTCAACCAGCGGTAGTAGAACGTCGTGAACACGGTGAGGAGGGAGAGCAGCAGCACGCCGTACGCGGCGGACTGGGCGAACTCCCGCGGCTGCTGGCCGAAGCCGAGCCGGTAGGCCCACGTGACGAGGATCTGGGCGTCCGGCGCCGTGTTGCCGAACAGCAGGAAGATGATCGCGAACTGGTTGAAGGTCCAGATCACACCGAGCAGGACGACGGTGGAGCTGACCGACCTGAGGCCCGGCAGGGTGATGTGCCGGAAGCGCTGCCAGGCGTTCGCACCGTCCATCTCGGCGGCCTCGTAGAGGGAGGCGTCGATGGACTGCAACCCGCCGAGCAGGGAGATCATCATGAAGGGGACGCCGCACCAGGTGTTGACGAGGATCGCGGCGATCCGCTGGAAGGTCGGGTCCTCCAGCCACTGCGGCTGTCCCAGGTGCAGGGAGCCGAGCACCGAGTTGATGATCCCGGAGTCGGCGAGCATGATCCGCCAGGCGAAGACGGTCACGAAGGTGGGCACCGCCCAGGGCAGGATGAGCAGCAGCCGGTAGAGGGTGCGTCCGCGCATCTTCTCGTTGAGCAGCAGCGCGAGGCCGAGACCGATGCAGTAGTGCAGGGCGACGCAGACGGCCGTCCAGACGACGGTCCAGATGAAGTGGGACCAGAAGCGGTCGTAGGCGGCGGGACCCCACAGGATGTCGGCGTAGTTGTCGAGGCCGATGAACTGGTAGGTGGCCTCGATGTGGTTGACGCCGATCGTCCGGGCGGAGTTGAGGCTGTCGGCGTCGGTGAGTGTCAGGTAGAAGCCCCGCACGAGCGGGTAGCCGACGAGGACGCCGAGCACGACGACCACCGGGGCGATCATCGCGTACGCGTACCAGTACTTCCGGTAGGAGTCCTTGAAGCGCTGGATCGGTCCGGGGCGCGGCGGGCGGCTCTGGGTGGCCGGTCGGA
>NZ_WWIA01000132.1 GCF_009870065.1 Streptomyces sp. SID5785
CACGGTTCGCTCCGCCCGGTGAGATTTTCGTTATGCCGAAGTCTTTGCGAGGTCTCCATGATGTCGGACGAAACTGAGGCCGAGTGGGCCTGCGGGGCAGAGAGTGGACAGGGCATGAGCAGCGAACGGCACGGCGCGATGATCCGGGCGGCGCAGAGCGGCGACCGGCGGGCGCAGGACGAGGTGGTCGCCGCGTACCTGCCGCTCGTCTACAACGTCGTGGGGCGGGCTCTGGACGGGCACGCCGACGTGGACGACGTCGTGCAGGAGACCATGATCCGCGCGCTGTCCGGGCTGCCGGCCCTGCGGTCGCCGGAGCGCTTCCGTTCCTGGCTCGTCGCCATCGCCATGAACCAGGTGCGCAACCGCTGGCAGGCCCAGCACGCGGCCCCGCGGTACGGGGAGCTGGGCGAGGCCCACGAACTGGCGGACCCGGGAGCCGACTTCGTGGACCTGACCATCGTCCGCATGGGCCTGTCGGGACAGCGCCGCGAGGTGGCGGAGGCGACGCGCTGGCTCGAGCCAGCCGACCGGGAGCTGCTCTCGCTGTGGTGGCTGGAGGCGGCGGGCGAGCTGACCCGGGCCGAGGTGGCGGCGGCGATGGAGCTGTCGCAGGCCCACACCGCCGTCCGCGTCCAGCGCATGAAGGCGCACCTGGAGAACGCCCGGGTGATCGTCCGGGCGATGTCCGCCGACCCGCGCTGCGTCCTGCTCGAGGAGACGCTGGAGGCGTGGGACGGGACGCCGTCGCCGCTGTGGCGCAAGCGGCTGGCCCGGCACGCCCGGTCCTGCACCGTCTGCTCCCGGCTGGGCTCCGGGCTCGTCCCGGCCGAGGGACTGCTCGCGGGTCTCGGCCTGGTACCGGTCGGGGCCACGCTCGCGGGCGGCCCGGCACCGGACGCGGCCGGTCTCGCCGCCCACGGCGCCGCGGACGGCACGGGTTCCGGCGGGGACCACGCGCCGACGGGCCAGGGGCACGCGGCGGACGGGGCACGCTCGTCCCGCAGTCGGATACGCCACGAGCGCCGTGCGCGGCGACGGCGCAACACGATGCTCGGCGTCGCCGTGCTCGTCGCCGGGGGCGGAGCCGTGGGCGTGCTCACCGACCTCGCCCCGGACGACGGCGCCGACACCGTACGGACACAGTCCGCGCCCGTGCCGTCCGCCCCGGTGACGCCGAGCAGCCCCTCCGCGTCGGCCTCCGCCGACCGCTCCCCGTCCCCCGAGGCGTCCCCGAGCCGCGGCTCGGCGCGGCCGACCCGCGAGAAGAAGAAGACCTCGCCGCCGCCGCGCCCGAAGCCCGCCCCCACGACGAAGCGGCCCGCGCCGCCGGCCCCCGCGCCGACGCAGGCGCCCTCGGGCTCCTTCGGACAGCAGGTGACCCAGCTGGTCAACGCCGAGCGCGCCGAGAACGGCTGCGCCCCGGTGACCCAGAACGGCAAGCTGGACACCGCGGCCCTGCGCCACTCCGACGACATGGCCGACCGCGACTACTTCGACCACACGGACCCCGACGGCAAGGACCCGGGCGACCGGATCACGGCCGCGGGCTACAGCTGGTCGACGTACGGCGAGAACATCGCCCGAGGGCAGCAGACACCGGCCCAGGTGATGGACTCGTGGATGAACAGCCCGGGCCACCGGGCGAACATCCTGAACTGCGCGTTCAAGGAGATCGGACTGGGCGTCCACGAGGGCTCCGGGGGCCCGTGGTGGACACAGGTCTTCGGGACGTCGAGCTGACACCCTCCGCCCCGCAGGAGTGAGGCGCGGCCACCGCCCGCGCGCCCGTCAGGCCGCCGCGGCCAGATGCCCGGCCTGCGGCGTTGCCTCGACCGCGCGCACCAGCGGGGCGAGGCGCGGGTCGCCGGACGCCTGCGCGAGGGCCTCCTGGAGCGCCTGTTCGTTGGTGGGGCGGGCCGCTTCGAGGAGGGCGAGGCCCGCGTCGGAGACGTTGGTGTAGATGCCGCGGCGGTCGGTCGGGCACAGGTAGCGCATCAGCAGGCCGCGGTCCTCGAGGCGGGTCACGAGGCGGGTGGTGGCGCTCTGGCTGAGGACGACGGCGTCGGCGACCTGCTTCATCTGCAGGTGACCGCCCTCGCCGTCGTGCTGCCGGCTCAGCACGTCGAGCAGCGAGTACTCCCGCACACTCAGGCCGTGCCCGGCCTGCAGCGCACGCTCGATGTGGGCCTCGATGCGTCCGTGGAGCAGCGAGAGCGCGCACCAGCCCTGGGCGAGGGCGGTGAGGGCGGGGTCTGTGGCGGTCATGGCAGGTGGTTCCTCCGTCCCGGAGTGGCTGCACCTCAGCGTAGTCGATGAGTGAAATTGCCTGCCTTTGCGGATAGAGCGCGTATGCAAGCACTGGCCCGAGTGGATCCCGGGCGCTGGACCAGGACCGGGCCCGTTGGACGGAGAGCCGCCCCCGAGCGGTCGCGTCACGGTGCGACTCGGGGGCGGATCGGCTGCGGCGAGAGGCTGTTCAGCCGGCGGCCACCGTGAGCGGGGCGAAGCGTCGCGTCCAGTCACCGGGAAGGTCGGGCGCGGAGAGGTTCATGACCGCGTTCATGGAGATGCCCTCCAGGCCGTGCTGCTTGAGCCACGCGATCAGGTCCTCGTGCCGTACGTCGATGTCGGTGCGCAGCGGTCGGTCGGTGCCCTCGGCGAGCGAGGCGACGAGGGACTTCGCGGTCTCGGTGTCGGCGGCGATCAGGGGGCCGATGACATGGGTGTCCATGTTCGGCCATGCGGCGGCGTAGCCGGTGATCCCGTGTGCGTCCTCGGCCACGCGCAGCTGGTCGGCGAAGGCCGGCAGCCGTGTGAGGACGTGGGTGCGGTCGGAGCCGAAGACCTCGGCGTCCAGCCGCAGGATCGCGGGCAGGTCCTCGGCCGTGGCCGGGCGGGTGCGCACCGTGGTGCCGCCCCCGTCAGGAGTGAACCGACCGCGCACCATCTCCGCCCGGCCGGTGACCTTGAAGCCCAGCTCCTCGTAGAGAGGCCTTCCGTAGGGCGTCGCGTGGAGGGTCAGCGGTGTGGTGCCCGCCTGCTCGAGGACGTACTGCATGAGGCGTCGGCCGATGCCCTTGCGGGCGTGCCGTTCGGCGACGAGCACCATCCCGATCGCGCTGAGCTCGGGCCGGTCCGACGTGCCGTAGTCGGTCACGACGCAGGCGGTGACGAGTCCGCCGGCGGGGTCGTCGATGCCGTAGCCGGTTCCGGCGGAGAGCAGCAGGCCCCATTTGTGTTCCTCGCGCGGCCAGCCCCGGTCCTCGGAGAGGTCGGCGCAGGCCCGGAGGTCGCGCGGGGTGAGACGGCGGATGGGCAGGTCGGAGAGCGAAGGTGTCGACACGCAGGTCAGGCTGTCGGATGGGGCACCTTGGCGTCCACCGCTTTGCGCGCCTCGACCCGGTGCTTTCGGCCACGTCGGGTCAGCCCCCAGGGCTTGAGCACGGAGATGGCGATCATGAAGACGTACGAGGTCAGCGAGACGATGGGGCCGGCGAGGAGATCGGTGGGGCGGTCCAGTCCGTGGCCCGAGGCGAGCGTGGTGACGGCCTCGTTGACGCCTGGCCGCAGGGCGAAGATCGAGGCGGCGGTCGTGGCGAGGGTGAGCCAGAACTTGACGTAGACCCATCGGTGCCGGGCCAGACCCCACGGGGTGCCGAGCGAGAGGAGGAGCCCGCTGAGCAGGGTCAGCAGGGCGAGCGGGATCACCAGCCAGTCCGCGAAGAGCTTCATGGCGCGGGCGGAGGCCTCCACGGCCGGACCGGACCCGGTGGTCGTCGCGGTGACGGCCAGCGCGAGCAGCCCGAGTGTGACGCCCAGCCACGAGGCGGAGGCGGCGACGTGGACAACGAGGAGTGCCCGTCGAGGGCGGCGCTGAAGTTTCACGTGAAACACGGTGCCGTGACCGGACGCGGAAGACGTCTGACAGAGGGAGTAACCCCGCGTACTAGCCGCGGCGTACAGCAGGTGTGACCGAGCCGGTCGGTCCGGGGGTCAGCCCAGGTCGGGGGCGTGCATCGCCCGTACTCCCTCGATGTTGCCGTCCAGGTAGTGGCGCAGCGAGAGCGGGACGAGGTGGACCGAGGCGATGCCGACGCGTGTGAAGGGCACGCGCACGATCTCGTACTCGCCGCAGGGTTCGTCGATCTCGGGGCCGTGGCGTTGAGTGAGGTCCATCGAGTCGAGCCGGCAGACGAAGAAGTGCTGGACCTTCACGCCGGTCGCCCCGCCGTCGTCACCGATGTGCTCGACGGTGTCCACGAAGCAGGGCACCACGTCAGTGATCTTGGCGCCGAGTTCCTCGTCGACCTCACGGTGGAGGGCGTCCACGACAGTGGTGTCCTCGGGTTCGACCCCGCCGCCGGGGGTGAGCCAGTACGGGTCGACGCCGGGCTTCGTCCGCTTGATCAGGATGAGGTCGTCGCCGTCCAGCAGAACAGCGCGTGCGGTGCGCTTGACCACGGGTCGTACGGTCATGGGAGAAATGTGGCCCCGACGGTTCCACGTGAAACATCCCGCACCGTCCTCGTCCTGTTCACGTCCAGTCGACGGCAGCGCGCAGCAGCCACTCGTGCGCCCGCGCAATGTGGGGCAGCGCCAGTGTGCCGGTACGTACGACCAGGAAGTACGTGCGCAGGGGCGGCACGGGTGGGTCGAGCAGCGCGACGATCTCACCGCTCTCCAGTGCGGGCGCGGCCAGATACCGAGGCAGAACGGAGAGGCCGGCGCCCGAGGCGACGCACGCGAGCACGGCGCGGAGGTCGGGTACGACCACGGTCGCAGGCACGGCCGGGCGCGCGTCGAAGACCGCGGCCCAGTAGCGCGATACCAGGGGCAGCGACTCGTGCACCTCGACGACGGGGAACTTCTCGAGCGAGGGGGCGGCGTCCCGGTGCAGCATCCCGGAGCCGATGCGGGCGGCCCAGCGGGGTGCCGCGACGAGGACGTGCTCCTCGTCGCAGAGCGGAGTCGCCGTGAGCAGTGAGCCGCGCGGGCGGGCCGTGGCGATGGCCAGATCATGGTGACCGGCGGCGAGCCCCTCCAGGGCGTCCTCGGCCGTACCGAAGGTGGCCCGCAGCGCGACCCCGTAGCCGTCCTCGCGGGTCAGTGCGGTCAGGGCGGGCAGCGCGCGCTCGGCGGTGAACTCGGGGGGCCCCGCGAGGTGCAGCGTCCGCACCAGGGACTCCTCGTCGAGACCCGCCTCGGTGATCTCCACCAGGGCGTCGAGATGCGGAGCGGTCTTGTGGGCCAGTTCGTCGCCGATGGTCGTCGGGGTCACGCCGCGCGCCTGCCGCAGGAACAAGGGCCGCCCGAGCTGGCGCTCCAGGGTGCGTATCTGGGAGGTCACCGCGGGCTGTGAGAGCCCGAGGAGTGCGGCGGCGCGAGTGAAGGACCCGGCGCGGTGGACCGTCACGAAGGTGCGCAGCAGGGCGAGATCCATGGGTGACGACGTCCCTCCCCTCCGGCAACCCGGGTCGCGCCCCACTATAAATATGTCGATAGGTCTCTGTCGCTACCGTGATTGGACACTGACACAGAGTCAACTAGCCTTGTCCGTGCGGTTCTTCGCGCGCAGAACCGGGACGGTCCGAGCCACGAGGGGGGAGGCTCGGACCGTCCGTCTGTGTGCCGTCGCGGTGCTCTCGTGCGGCCTCAGTGCTCGCAGAGCGAGAACTCGCGCTCGTAGAGCTGCTCGTTGTGCTCGTCGACGAAGAATTTGCGTTCCTGCATGAGCTGTTCGCGATGGTCCCGGGCTTCCTCGAGCGACATGGTCGAGGTCTCGGACCAGGGCTGCTGCGGCGGCACGTCGGAGGTGGAGACGATCCTCTCCGACGGGTCGACCAGGAAGAACGCGAGAATCTTGCGGTGCCCGGGGCGGGTGGGGTCGGCGAGGCGGAACGAGCCGACGCGGTGCTGCAGGATGTTCGGGAAGGCGAGGCAGCGGCCGCCGGGGGTGGCCGCCGATCCCAGCGCCTGGTTGAGCGCGTCCTCGTCCTCCAGGCCGTAGATCTCGCGCAGGCCGTCGTCGTCGTTCTGCTCGTACTCCGGGTCGTCGAGCGCCGTCCGGAAGCTCAGCCGGCTCTCCGTGATGTTCTCGCTGTCCCAGTAGCAGATGCCGGTCGAGACGATCCGCTCGTTCAGCATCCCCTCGACGTGCCAGGAACCGCCCGCGTACTCGGGCCGCTCCGGGGTGAGGTGGATGGTCGCGAGCTTGACGATGACCTGGAGGCGGCGCCCGCGCAGGTCGACGCGGGCGAAGTCCGCGGGCCGCTCGGGCGGGGTGAAGCGCGGGGCGTCCGGCACGACCGGCCGGCGGTTGTCCCACCAGTGCTCGTGGGCCGTCTCCCAGGCGTGGACGGCTTCCCGGTGGGCGGCGGCGTCCGCGGCGTCGGACCTGCTGGGGTAGACGGGCTTCGAGTCGTACCAGCCGTACGGATCGGCCTCGATGCGGGCGGGCCGCGGGTGGCGCAGGTCGGTGAGCACGTTCTCGAAGAGCGGGAGCATGCGGGCGAACAGCTCCGGCAGGACGGCGTTCAGCGCGCTGTGCCGCTCCGGGTGGACGTTGTTGACGTACGAGCGGAAGACGGCGGCGCCGTCGTCCTGGACGTCGACGTCCGTGGGCAGCCACTGGAACCGCTCCGAGAACTCGTACTGCGCGTAGCGGTCGGCCGTGTTCCGCCAGGCGTGCGCGGGTGCCCCGCTCACCCCGTTCACCAGGCAGAAGAGCGAGGGGTGGACGAGGTCGAGCACCTGGCCGCCGGATCCGGGATGCCAGTCCTTCTCCGCGTCGGGGACGTCCTCCAGCACGCGGACCGCCGCCCGCAGCCGGGCGTGCAGCGCGGTGTCGATCAGGGTGTCGGACTGCCACACCCCGTCGACGGCCGACACCTCGATGCCGGACCGCGGGTCCCGCAGGGCGGCGTAGTGCGCGAGCTCGTCGATGACGTGGCGCACCTGTGCCTCGGTGAGGCCCTGGGCGAGCGCTTCCGCCGTCCACCGGGCGACGATGCCGCTGTCGTCCTTCTTGGCGAACCACTCCGGCTTCTCGCGGAGGTGCGCGCTGCACCGGATCATCTGCAGTTCCCGCAGGGTCCGGGGCGGCGCGCCGGGTATGGAGCGGGACGTGTGGAAGGGCAGCGGGAAGGCAGACAGGCCGGTCAAGTCGCTCGGTCCTCACGGTCGGTGTGCGGTCGACCGGAAGGCTACGGGAGCGCACTGACACCGCGGCCCCGGCTTCCTGGTCCGGCGGACGGGGAAGCCGGGGCCGCGTGGCGGGCCCGCGCGATCAGGGGCGTACGGCGTCCAGCAGTCCGTCCCCCGCCGCCTCGACCAGCTGCAGACACTGCTCGAAGCCGCTCATGCCGCCGTAGTACGGATCGGGCACGTCGAGCCCCGGCGGCGTGTCCGGATCGGCGTCCGGGTCGAACGAACGCAGCAGCCGCACCTTCTCCGCGTCCTGCGGGGTCGGGGCCAGTCGGCGCAGGGTGCGCTGATGGCTCGCGTCGAGGGCGACGACGAGGTCGAGCCGGGCGAACCGGTCGGCGTGGAACTGCCGGGCGGTGTGCTCGAAGGAGTAGCCGGCCTCCCGCAGGACACGGACGGTGCGCGGATCGGCGCCGTCGCCCTCGTGCCAGCCGTCCGTGCCCGCGCTGTCCACCTCGACCAGCGACGCGAGACCGGCCTCCCGGAGGCGGGCGCGGAACACGTGCTCGGCCATGGGCGAGCGGCAGATGTTGCCCGTGCAGACGAAACACACGCGGAAGGTCATGGGGCGTCAGTCCTTGTCGTCGGGCAGGACCACGTTCAGCGCCCAGGAGACGACGGAGACGATCAGGCCGCCGAGGATCGCGGTCCACAGGCCGTCGACGTGGAAGCTGAGGTCCAGCTTGTCGGCCAGCCACGAGGTGAGCAGCAGCATCAGGGCATTCACGATCAGCGTGATCAGGCCCAGGGTGAGGATGAAGAGCGGGAAGGTGAGCACCTTCACGACCGGCTTCACGAGGAAGTTCACCAGGCCGAAGATCAGGGCCACCAGCAGCAGCGTCCCGACCTTCTTGCCGGTGCTGTCGCCGGTCAGCGTGATCTTGTCCAGCAGCCAGACCGCGACGGCCAGGGCCCCCGCGTTGGCGATCGTCTTGACTACGAAATTCTTCATGTGTCTGATCGTGGCAGACGGGACCGTGGACGAGGGTGGACAGGGGCGGACGAGCAGCGATGAAGGCATTCCGGCTGGATGAACTGGAGGCGGAGCGCGCCGCCAACGACGGTGCGTATCTGCAGTTTCTGCGTGAGCGGAACATGTCGGTCGGCCTGTACGCGCTGAACGCGGGGGAGCACGATCCGCAGCAGCCGCACGGGCAGGACGAGGTCTACCTCGTGGTCAGCGGGCGGGCCTCGATCACCGTGGGCATGGAGACCACGCAGGTCGGGCGCGGCAGCGTGGTCTACGTCCCGGCGGGCGTCGCCCACAAGTTCCACCACATCAGCGAGGACCTGAGGGTGCTCGTGGTGTTCTCCCCGCCGGAGGGGTGAGACCGGACCCCAGGGTTCCCTCAGGGTCGGCTCAGGGGAGGACAGGGGATGCGAGGGCCCCGAACGGGCCCTCGGCATGTCAGCATCGAGTGCAGGACGTCGGACGAGCCCCCGTCGAGGGGCCGTGAGCGAAGGAGCGAGGCAGTGCGAGAGATATTCGCGGGCATGCCGTGGTGGGTGAAGTGGGTCGCGGTGCCGGTCATCGCCCTGGTCGTGTTCGGCGGGCTGATCGCCAGCGTCGTCGGGTTCGTGATCGGCCTGCTGTTCAAGGTGCTGGTGTTCGCCGCGCTGGTCGGTGGACTCATCTACGTCGTACGGAAGTTCATGACGGGGTCCTCCTCGCGCAGCGACTGGTGAGCCGACGCGTGAGTCGGCGCGCGGGCCGATGCGCCGGCCGATGCGTCGGCGGGCCGGCCCACCGCGCGGCGGACACACCTCCGAGCCCCGGTCGTCGCGTCGCGCGAAGGTTCGCACGACCGGGGGAAGTTTCGGTTCCGGACACCCACCGAGCGGTGGCCACGGTTTAAAGTCCGGATTCCGACGGCTTCACCCCCGTGAGCCCCGGGTATGCGGGGGCCTCATGCGCATCGGGAGTGAACCTTGGCCACAGCCGCTGACCCCGCACCCCCAGCCCAGCAGACCCTCATCGGCTCCGTGCAGCGGGCCCTGAGACTGCTCGAGGCGGTCGCCACGCACGACGGCGGAGCCCCGGCCAAGCAGCTCGCCCGGGAGGCCGGGGTGGCTCTGCCCACGGCCTACCACCTGCTGCGGACCCTCACCCACGAGGGCTATCTCCGCAAGGAACAGGGCGTCTTCGTCTTCGGCGAGGCCGCCGAGCGGCTGAGCAACGCGGCCGCGCAGCAGAATCGTCGCGGCATGATCAGCGACGCGCTGCAGCACTGGCGGGACACCATCGGCGTCCCCGTCTACTTCGCGGTCTACCGCGAGGGCGAGATCGAGATCGTCGCCGTCGCGGACACTCCGGCCAATCCGGCCGTCGAGGAATGGGCCGACTTCCGCGAGACCGGTCACGCCCACGCGATCGGCCAGTGCCTGCTGTCCCAGCTGGGCGAACAGGCGCGCCAGGACCACCTCGACCGTTACCCCACCCGGGCCATCACGCCGTACTCCGTTCGGGACGACCGGTCGCTGCTGCGCAAGCTGGGCGAGGTCGGCCGGATGGAGCCGCTCGTCGAGTGGCAGGAGTACGCGCTCGGGACGGCCTGCGCGGCGTTTCCCATCACCATCGGCTCGACGGCGGCCACGCTCGCCGTCTCGCTCCCCTCGCACCAGGCGGAGCGGCTGGTGCCGCTGGCGCGCCGGCTGCAGGACGAGATCGGGCGACTCGTAGCGACACTCGCCTTCTCTATCAGCATCTGAAAACTCACTCCTTGTGATCCTCTGTATACGTTGAGCAAGATGCGAGCAGCGTCAGGAAGGCCATTCCTGGCCAATCGACGGCAAGTTGACGGGGTAGGCGATGCGCGAGTCGGTACAGGCAGTACAAGCAGAGGTCATGATGAGCTTCCTCGTCTCGGAGGAGCTCTCGTTCCGCATTCCGGTGGAGCTCAAGTACGAGTCCACCGACCCGTATGCGGTGCGGCTCACTTTCCACCTCCCCGGAGACGCCCCGGTGACCTGGGCGTTCGGCCGTGAGCTGCTGGTCGACGGGGTCAACGGAGCGACCGGCGACGGCGATGTGCGGGTCTCCCCCGTGGAGCGCGCGGGTGGCGGCGGCACCGGGGAGCTGCCGGGCGAGGTCCACATCAGGCTCCAGGTGGGCAGCGACCAGGCGCTGTTCCGCGCGGGTGTCGCGCCGGTGATCGCGTTCCTCGACCGCACGGACAAGCTGGTTCCGCTCGGTCAGGAGCAGGCGCTCGCCGACTTCGAGGCGGATCTCGACCAGGCCCTCGACCGGATCCTCGCCGAGGAGCAGAGCGCGGGCTGACTCTCCACCGGCCCCGCCAGACGACAGACGTAACGCTTCAGCAGCGCGGTGCTCCCGAGCCGTTCCGCGCGCCGGTTCAGCGCTTGCGTCGTCGTCCCCTGCCACCGCGCCCCGGAGCGCCCTGCACGGCCTCCTGCGGCCCCTGACGGTCGGCGGACACCACCAGGGCGGCCAGCGCCGTCGTCACCGGCACAGAGGCGACCAGGCCGATCGAGCCGACGAGCGTGCGCACGATCTCCTCGGCCACCAGCTCGCTGTTGGCCACGTCGGTCACGCTGCTCTGTGCGATCGAGAAGAGCAGCAGCAGCGGCAGCGCCGCGCCCGCGTACGCGAGGACCAGGGTGTTCACGACCGAGGCGATGTGGTCGCGCCCGATCCGGATCCCCGCGCGGTACAGGCCGCGCCAGCCCATCGAGGGATTCGCCTCGTGCAGTTCCCACACGGCCGAGGTCTGCGTGACCGTCACATCGTCGAGCACACCGAGCGAGCCGATGATGACGCCGGCGAGCAGCAGACCGCTCATGTCGATGTCCGGATACAGGCCGTGGATCAGTCCGGTGCTGTCGTCCGTGTTGCCGGTCAGCGCCGCCCAGCCGATGAACAGCGAGCCCAGCAGGCCGATCAGGAGCAGGGACACGAGCGTGCCGAGCACCGCGACGGAGGTGCGGGCCGACAGGCCGTGGCACATGTAGAGCGCGATCAGCATGATCGCGCTCGCCCCGACCACCGCCACCACCAGGGGGTTCGAGCCCTGGAGGATCGCGGGGAGGATGAAGAAGGTCAGCACCATGAAGCTGACCGCGAGCGCGACCAGGGCCATGAGTCCACGCAGCCGGCCCACCACGACCACCGCCACCGCGAAGATCCCGGCGAGCAGTGCCATGGGGATCTTCCGGTTCACGTCGGTGACCGAGTACTGAAGGTTCTTCGGCGCGTCCGGCGCGTACGAGACGATCACCTTCTGGCCCTCGTGCAGCTGCCGGGGCGAACTCGGCTGGACGATCTCGGTGAACGTACGGCCCTTGTCCTTGCCGGTGTCCACCCGCACCGTCGCGTTCTCGCACTCGCCGGAGGGGGCCTGACCGTTCCCGTCCCCGGTGCCAGCGGTGGGGTCCTCGCCGAGCGTCGCTCCACCCTCGGCATGCACCGACTTGCAGTCCACCTTCGCGATCTCGGTCACCGTGGCCTGCTGGGTCTGCCGGTCGAAGCCCACACCGGTGCGGTCGTGGGCCGGGGCGCCGCCCGGCCACAGCACTGCGAGGCCCACCACGACGGCCACGGAGAACGGGATCAGGATTGCGGCGATGACCTTCCGCAGATGCCGCGAGACGGGCGCCGCGGGTCCATGGCTGTGCGAGTGCCCGTGCGGCGCGTGGGGCGGCGGCGGAGGAGGCTGCTGGGTGCTGGTCACCGCACGATCATCGCAACAACGGAAGGGGCCCTCTGTTCAACGCGTCCGGCTTGACGCTAGCGTGGGGGCACCTTTGTACACGCGGGAGCTCGGAGCACCGGGCTGAGAGGGCGCTGACCTCCGTCCCAGCGCGTGTTTCACGTGAAACAGCAAGGTGTTTCACGTGAAACGCCGTGGAACGGACATCGCTGCGTCGACCGCCGAACCTGTTACCGGGTAATGCCGGCGTAGGGAGTAGGTCTCATGACCACAACGGACGCACGCACGCCTGCCTCCAACGGCGCTGAGCCGGAGGCCGGGAAGTCCATCGGATGGCACAAGGGGTACATCGAGGGCTCCCGCCCCGACCTCAAGGTGCCGGTCCGTCAGGTGCATCTCACCAACGGCCAGGACGTCACGCTGTACGACACCTCAGGCCCGTACACCGATCCGACCGTCGACACCGATGTCCGCAGGGGCCTCGCGCCGCTGCGCGAGAACTGGATCATCTCCCGCGGCGACACCGAGGAGTACGCGGGACGCCCCGTCCGCCCCGAGGACGACGGCATCAAGCACACCGCGCCGCGCGGTGGCCTGCGCAACCTCGACGCGGTCTTCCCCGGCCGCCCGCGCCAGCCGCGCCGCGGCCGCGGAGGCCAGGCCGTGACGCAACTCGCGTACGCACGAAGGGGCGAGATCACCCCGGAGATGGAGTACGTGGCGATCCGGGAGAACGTCGCGCCCGAGGTCGTCCGCGACGAGATCGCGGCCGGGCGGGCCGTCCTGCCCGCGAACGTGAACCACCCGGAGATCGAGCCGATGATCATCGGCAAGCGGTTCCTGGTGAAGGTCAACGCCAACATCGGCAACTCCGCTGTCACCTCCTCCATCGAGGAGGAGGTGGAGAAGATGACCTGGGCCACCCGCTGGGGCGCCGACACGGTCATGGACCTCTCCACCGGCCGCAACATCCACACCACCCGCGAGTGGGTGCTACGCAACTCCCCCGTGCCGATCGGCACCGTCCCGCTCTACCAGGCCCTCGAGAAGGTCGACGGCAAGGCCGAGGAACTCACCTGGGACATCTACAAGGACACGGTCATCGAGCAGGCCGAGCAGGGCGTCGACTACATGACGGTGCACGCCGGGGTCCGTCTCCCGTACGTGCCGCTCACCGCCGACCGCAAGACCGGCATCGTCTCGCGCGGCGGCTCGATCATGGCCGCCTGGTGCCTCGCGCACCACAAGGAGAGCTTCCTCTACGAGCACTTCGAGGAGCTCTGCGAGATCCTCGCGGCCTACGACGTCACGTACTCGCTCGGCGACGGGCTGCGGCCGGGCTCCATCGCGGACGCCAACGACGAGGCCCAGTTCGCGGAGCTGCGCACGCTCGGCGAGCTCAACTCCATCGCCAAGCGCCACAATGTGCAGACCATGATCGAGGGCCCGGGCCACGTCCCGATGCACAAGATCAAGGAGAACATCGACCTCCAGCAGGAGATCTGCGAGGAGGCGCCGTTCTACACGCTCGGCCCGCTCACCACGGACGTCGCCCCGGCCTACGACCACATCACGTCCGGGATCGGGGCCGCGATGATCGCCTGGTGGGGAACGGCGATGCTCTGTTACGTCACGCCCAAGGAGCACCTGGGCCTGCCGAACCGGGACGACGTGAAGACCGGTGTCATCACGTACAAGATCGCGGCGCACGCGGCCGACCTCGCCAAGGGGCACCCCGGTGCCCAGGAGTGGGACGACGCCCTGTCCGACGCGCGCTTCGAGTTCCGCTGGGAGGACCAGTTCAACCTGGCGCTCGACCCGGACACGGCACGGGAGTTCCACGACGAGACCCTGCCGGCCGAGCCCGCGAAGACCGCGCACTTCTGCTCGATGTGCGGCCCGAAGTTCTGCTCGATGAAGATCAGTAGAAGCATCACAGAGCAGTTCGGGTCTGACAAGGCTGTGACCAGCCAGGATGAGGCTACGGTGGGGATGCTCGCCAAGTCGAAGGAGTTCGCTGAGGCGGGCAACCGGCTGTACCTGCCTATTGCGGACTGATCTTCTGGCGTCTCAGTGACCCCCTGCACAGAGATCGCCCCCAGCTCCGGGATGTCGAGCTGGGGGCGATCGGCGTTCTTGGTCAGACAGTCTTGATGTCGTCCGTGAATGCGGCCCAGGCGTGGGTGGAGAAGACCAGCGCGGCGGTGGGCTGCTTGCTGTCGCGTACGGGGACGACGTCGTGGACGCCGTCGGCGACCTCTACGCAGTTGCCCTGGTCGCCGCTGTAGCTGCTCTTGCGCCAGGTCACGTGATCGAGGTCCGCGCGGGGCCCGCTGATGTGCTTCACGTCTGTTCCCTCACTAGGCGCGCGATCATGTCGCGCGACGGATCAATGTCCAGCGCGGCCGCCCTCAGTCGGTCGAAGGTGCGGCCGTAGGCGATCCGGTCATCATCTCGTTCGAGGTAGACGCTACTCGCCAGGCCCTCTGAATACACCACGTCGAGGTCTGCGTGAACGGGGAACCCCAGGATGACGAACGGGCCGAGCATCCCGGCGTGGGCGCCGGCGCCGAACGGCAGTATCTGCAGGGTCACGTTGGGTTGCTCCGATGCGTCCAGGAGGCGCTTGAGCTGCCGGTTCGTGGTGTCTCGGCCCCCGACTTCGCGGCGCAGCACGGACTCGTCCAGGATGGCCCAGAGCTGGAGGGGGTCTTCCCGGTTCAGGGCTGCGTTCTGGCGGGCCACGCGCACGTCGACCAATGCGTTGACCTCGTCGGGGGTGCGTTCTGGCTTGAGGGCGCGGATGATGCTGCGGGCGTAGTCGGGGGTCTGGAGCAGGCCCGGGACCAGGACCGTCTCAAAGCTGCGCGCTGATGACGCCTCGGCCTCGAAGCTGATGTAGTCGAGATACCGCGGGGTGAGCACGTCGTTGTACGGCTGCCACCAGACCCGCCGCTTGCCTTCGCGCGCCAGCGCTTCCAGCCCATCGCGGGTCTCTGTGTCCTCGACCGCGTAGAGCTTGAGAAGTGCTCCGACCTCGTGGGGGCGCAGGCCGCTGCGTCCGGCCTCGATGCGGCTGATCTTCGACGGGTGCCACTTCATCTGTTCTGCGGCTTCGTCTCCGGTCAGACCTCGGCGGTCGCGGAGTTTGCGCAGCTCGGCGCCGAGCATCCGCCGGCGCATGGTCGGAATCGCGGCCATCGGGCACCTCCCCTTACTCGTGGCTGGTCACCGTATTGCTTGCGGCCTTTGGTTCACACCTCAACTTCCATAAGTGCACGTGCACTCGAGGTGAAGTGCTTGCGCATCTGTGAGTGGCAGGAGCGTCCTGAGTGAGCACGTTGCGCGACGTGATCGCATGGTCACTGTCGGGCGATCTTGATGTTCGCGCTGCCCTGTTCCGGGGCCGCACCGCAATGCACAGCGTGGAGGCGGAGCACGTGATCGAACGAAACCGCTCCGAGATCGGGGCCCTCGTCGTGGACACACGGACAGGGCGTATCGGCGTGGTCATGGGCCATGAGGGGCCCTACGCCCAGCTCCGTCCGGTGAGCGGAGGCCGGGAATGGGATGCCCCGCCCGGATCACTGAGGGAGGCGACGGCGGCCGAGGGGATGAGCGCCAAGGTTGCTGTCGCCAACGGGCGGTGGGGTAAGTGAGCGTGAGATCCGAACTGCGCACGGTGACATGGACCTTGGAGCCGGACCGCGAGCCGGACGCAGAGCCGAGCACGTATGCGATGCAGTGCGCGGTGTGCGAGGAGACTTCGACGGCAAGCGTCGACTTCGGGGAGCCGCAGGAGTGGGTTCTCGCTCATGGCGCGGCTCATCCCTCGCACCACTCCTACCGGGAGGTCATCACCCGCCCCTGGCGCGCCTGGTGGCGACCGTGATCGCCCGGGCCCTGGGGTGGTTAGGGCGTCTGGCCGGCCCCCTACTGATCGTTCTGCTCTCCGGCGCGGTCGGCTTTGTCCTGGGCGTCACCCTGTCCGCGTCACCGCATCAACCCTGAACTCCCGCCCGTCCTCCGGACGTCCGTCACACTCCGGCTCCCCCACGGAGACGGCCCGGAGGACGGGCGGGGCACCACCCCTTGCCGACCGGCACTGTCGGCGGGCAGGGCGGCACGATGCAGCACTCTCTACACAAGGAGGCAGCGATGGATACGGAGTTGACGCACATGGCCGGTGGAGGCGGTGGAGGTGGCGGTGACCCGCTGCCGGGCGAACCGTGGCCGGTCCCACCGGAGCCGCCGTCTCCCGATGGCGGCCCCAAGGTGATTGCCTGACGTGGTGGTCACCTCTGAGCACGGGGAGGGGCGGTCCGAACTGGGCCGCCTGCTCCTCGCTTCCCAAGCCCTCACTTCGGACTGGGCACCTGCCCTGGCGGCCGTGCCCCGCTCCGAGTTCCTCCCCGACCTGATCTGGCCCTTCGACATGGACACCGGCCGCAGCATCGCGGTGCGCAGGACGGACGACCCGGTGGCCTGGCACCGCCACGCGAACGCCAACGAACCGATCGTGACCCAGTGGGACGACGGCAACCACGATGGTCCGGAACCCGGAAGGGTGGCGACCAGTTCGGCGAGCATGCCGAGCGTGGTGTTCTCGATGCTCCGCGACCTGGACGTCCACCCGGGCCAGCGAGCCCTGGAGATCGGCACGGGAACCGGCTGGAACGCTGCCCTTCTCGCTCACCGCATCGGAGCCGCCCAGGTGCACTCCGTGGAAGTCGACCCGGCAGTGGCGGCCACGGCCCGGAAGGCTCTCCACGCCTTCGGAATGCCGGTGGATGTGGCCTGCGGGGACGGCCTACTCGGGCATGCGCCGACGGCACCGTACGACAGGGTGATCGCCACGGTTGGCCTGCGCACTCTCCCGCACACCTGGGTGAACCAGACCCGCCCCGGCGGAGTGATCGTGGCTCCTTGGGGCACCGACTACGCTCGCCAGGACGCGGTGGTCCGCCTGGTCGTCTCCGAGGACGGAACGAGCGCCTCAGGCCGCTTCACCGGCCCCGTGGAGTTCATGAAGCTCCGCTCCCAACGTCGCCCGTGGCCCCGGCATAACGAGTACGTCCCCGCGGCTGGCGTCTCCGGCGGCGACATCTCCTCGACCCGGCTCGTCGAGGACGACTTCGTTCGGGAGACCTTCGACGCCCTGCGCTTCGTACTCGGGCTGCGCGTGCCGGACTGCCTGTGCGCGGTCGCCGAGAAACGCGAAGGAACCCGCCCGGTCTGGCTCTACGGACTCACAGACCGCTCCTGGGCCTGCGTCATCTTCCGCGACGGAGAACCTGAGTCCCGCGTGTACCAGGGCGGCTCTCGCCGACTGTGGGACGAGACGGAAGCGGCGTACGCCTGGTGGCAGACCCACGGTGAACCCGGCTATGACCGACTCGGCCTGACCGTCACCGCCGAGGAAACCCGCGCCTGGCTCGACGAACCTGCCGATTCCTGGACTGCTTGATCAGGTCCAGGTACCGGTCGCCCCTGCCGACTCTCAGTTTCTGTGGGCCGGCAGGGGCTTTCCTTGCGGATTAGTGCTCGGCAATCACGTTGACTGCTGCAATGCCGCGCGCTAGCGGTAGCTTCCCCGCCGACCCGTCAGGTTGGCGAGATCGCAGGTCGCCTTGCCGATCAGGCAGCTGAGATTGGCGTACTTCCGCTTGTAGACATTCGTGACTTTCCCATTGTTGTAGATGTAGATGTGATGGTTCGGCATAAGGCGGTGGTCGCCGGAACGGATCGTCCAGTTACCGCCTTGGGTCACTGTCATGGTCAGCGCGCCGTCGATGGCGCCCTTGACGCCGCCCAAGCCCTTGCAGAACGGGTTGGATGCATGGGTCACCATGCGGATGTCGACGCTGCTCCCGCTCGCTCCAAGCTTCTTGGCCTTCATCTGGCTGGCGCTGGCCTTCTTCTTCGCCACCAGCTTTCCAGTGCTCTTGCGGTAGACGTGGGTTGTCCCGATCGAGCCGCTTCCGGTCACGCTCTTGCGGTTCCAATTGATCAGGGCATTCAGCGCCGTTCGGTACTTGCTCGACTTCCAGTCGAAGCCGCGGCCGTCTCCACCGAACTGATAGCCACGCGTGTAGCTGCAGCCGGCAGGTGGAGCGTCGATCTTCTTCTGTGGGATGAAGGTTTGCCACGTGACGGTCGTCATCTTGGCCGCTGCTGCCGTCGTCGCCTGCTGGCGAGCGAGTCGGTCGACCTCCTGCAGCCTGGTCGAGCTGGGTGTGACAGCCCTCAAGCCCCATGTCTGTGCGCCGGCCGTGTCCCCGTCGAGGATGGGGATCACCTTGTACTGGTATTCCGTCGCCTCGTGGACATGGGTGTCCTCGAACAGGCGCTGGCCCGGCTCGGTGACCGCGATCTGGCGGTCGTCACGTGTGACCACGTACCGGGCGTCGGGCCGGTAGGGCTCCCAGGAGAGCGACACGCGGTTTGCCGCGTACTCGGCAGTGATTCCGTTCTGCGCGAGAGATGTGTCGTGGACTGCCGGCCCGCTGTGGGTCCTCACTGCTTGATAGCCCTGCTCGGCCATGACGCGTGTCATTGCCTGGTCAGCTGAACCGGAACTGTCCGGAGACGGAGGTGGGGACGCTGCTGCAGGGAGTGTGGCGGCCGCCACAAGTGTTGCCGCGACTAGAGGAAGGGCAGTGCGCGAACGAACCATGTCTCTCTAGGTGGGGGCGGAATCGCTGAGAACTCGGGCGTCAATTCGTTCTATTTCACCCGGCCCGCGTGAGGTGACATTATGGACAGCGCCCGCAATGCCGACCGGGTGCCACGCTGAGAGCGACCAGAAGATCGTCAGGGGACAGGATGAGCGCCGACGCCGCACGCCAATCTGCCGGACCGTACAGCGGGCTGTGCTTTTCGATCGGCCTGATCAGCCTGGTGGCCGCCGTCCTGGGCTTCGCCGGCGTTCCCGTGGTCATCATGCTGGCCCCGATCGGTGGGGGCATTGCCCTCGTCTACGGGGTGACTGGCTGGGCCAAGGGAGACGTGAACGCGCGATGCATCGTGGGCCTTATGGCCGGTGCCGTCTCACTGCTTGCCCCGCTGGCCATCCTTTTTTCTGTTGCCTCGCCCTGACGGGGTGGCCGTGGTGCCGCTCTGATCCCGCTTCGGAGCGTTGCCCTCCGCCACCACTCGCCCCAGCTCTCATCCCGTCCGCCCCTGAACCACGCCTGCTCGGCTCCGCCTGGGTCGACGGTGGACGGGATGAGAGCCCACCACGCTCACTTCAGTGTGCCCGCGGCCGGTGACGGCGCCCCCTCCATCCCGGTGCCGGCCGATCCCCGCCGGAGGCGCTGGCGTTGGGGCGCGATGCTCGACGTTCGGGAGATCACCGCACTTGGCGACGGCCTGGACTGCGAAGGCACCGGACAGGCCGAACCACTCAAAACCCTGCCCGTGCACCGGCACGTGAGGCAGATGGTCCGCACCGCCTGGGACCTCGGGGGCCTGCCCGAATTCGCGGACCTCAAGCTCTGCAAGTGGGCGCACATGCTCGGCTTCCGAGGCCACTTCTCCACCAAGTCCCGTGCCTACTCCACCACTCTCGGCGCATTGCGCGATGTCCGCCGTACCTGGCGCATCGCTCAGGCAGACGCCGCCCGCGCCCGAGCCGGCCATTCCGCACTCACACCTGACACCGTGCTCGTCACCGAGTCCTCCTGGGCCTACCTCACTTCTGGCTACTGCCCCGGCGAAGAACTCCTTGCCGCCCAGGTTCGTCACGAACGCGCGCAACGCGAACGTGCGAAGGCAGAGGGGGAGGAGTGGGCATGACGACCGCGATGCCATCTGCTGATCGCACGCCACTCACCTGCGACCGGGACACCGTCGACCAATGGATAGAGCGGTGCCTCGACGAAGCACCGCCCTTCTCAGATGCTCAGCTAAACCGCATGGGCCAGGTACTCGGCGTCGTACTCACTCGGAAGACGACCGCCACACTGGCCTGAGCTGCGTCACGTCGAAGGGCTTGCGGCCCTTCCCGCTCGGAGACGCGATCACGGCGTGCAGCGCGTCCTTGATCAGCGTCCTGCGCTGTGTGAGCGTCTTCCCCTTCCATTCCTGATCCACATCGGCGGTCGCGGCTTCGGCAGCGGCCGCCTTTGCGGCGTGCTCGCGCTGGTCTGCGCGCAACACCTTGACTCGCTCGTCCAGCGCGGGAAGGTTGCGGAAGAATGTCTCGTCGTCGATCTGCCCCGTCTGCCAGCGCTTCTCCAGCGCTCCTCGCCGGCGGACCGCCTCGTCGAGTTCCTCGTCCCGATTCCACGCCGGCACCTCTTCCGCCTGCGCCGCAGCATCCCGCTTCAACTTCGCCCGAACCAGTGCCTCGATGTGCTTGTCCGTCTCGTCGCCGCGCTTGTACGTCTTGTTGCAGCCGCCGTCCACGGTCTTCTTGCAGAAGTACGCGTGCTTGTACGAGACCCAGTCGTTCGCCTTGATCCCGATCATCTTGTTGTTGCAGACCGTGCCGTCCTCCAGCACATGGCCGCACCGGAGGATGCCGGTCAGCAGGTACTTGTGGACAAGACCACCGCGCGGCTGCCCCGTACCTCCGCCGCGCTTCCTGATCGTCGAGACAACCGCGAACCACTGCTTCGGTGTGACGATCGCGTCCCACTCGCCCACGATGGGCTGGCCATCCGCGTCGCGGACCAGCTCGCCCTTGATCTCGCGGTAGCCGCAGAGGCGAGCGTTCACGAGAACCTGCTTCACGGTCTGGTACTGGAACGGGTTGCCGCGGCTCGTGATGAACTCGGCTTCCTTCCATCGCGCGGTGATCTCACTGATCGAGGCGCCGGCGATCACGTCAGTCACAGCCTGCCGAACGGCCTCGGCCTCCTTCGGGCGCAGACTGACCTTGTCGTCGTCCCAGCCGAACGGCCGCCACGCCGACACCGACTGACCTCGAACAGCCCGGTTGTGGTGGCTCGTACGTGACCGGCGCTGCTTCTTCCGCGTCTCGGCGAGCGACATGGCCACTCCCACCAGACCCTTCACCTCGAACCCCTCGGCGTACAGGTCCTGCATGCCGTTCGAGTCGTGGTAAACGCGATCCGGGTGGGCGGTGAATGTACGGAGATAGCGTTCCCAGTCGCCGGGGCGCCGGTACAGCCGGTCGTCGTTGACGGCCATCACGCCGTGGACGGGGTAGCCCTCGGGTGTGTGGCCTGCTGCCAGGTCCTTCAGCATCTGCTCGAAGTCGTCTCGGATGACGTCTTCCTTGCTGGCGCTCTTGTCGTTGTCCGTGTACCGGTGGACGACCAGCCAACCGAACGCCTTCGCGTTCTCCGTCATCTCGCGGTGCTGGTCCTCGATGCCGTGGGCGTCCTTCGCTCGACCGTCGAAGGAGATACGGGCGTAGCAGACCACGCACTTCATGGACGGATTGGCTGCGAGCATGGCCTGAACCTCGGCCGGTGACGGCAGATCGGCCGGCGTGCCGCGCAGCCTGCTGACCACTTCGTCGCGTGCGGCCACGGGTCCCCCTCGGGTCGAGCTCTTATGCCTGTTCCGGGCGTCTCGGCGCGAACTTAGCATGTGCGTCCTTTGTTAATGTCCTGCTCGATGAAGATCTCGCAGGACATCCGCCGCGAGCACGGCTCGGCCAGGGCCGAGGTCGAGGCCGGCATGGAGCAGAAGTCGAAGGAGTTCGCCGCGAGCGGGAACCGCGTGTACCTGCCGCTCGCCGACTGAGCAGGACGGTACGGCCCCGGGCAGTGGCCCGGGGCCGTACCCGCCCGGGGACGGATCAGTCGGGCCGGTGCTCCGGACCGCCGAAGTCCGGGCTGGAGAAGTCCGGGCTCGAGTAGCCGGCGCGCTGGCCGGTGGCGGTGCCACCGCCGTCCGGGCTGCTGAAGCCCGGTCGGTTGTAGCCCAGTTGCGGCATGCGGCTCGTCTGGCCGCCGTGGCCGCCGCCCAGGGGCGTGCCGCCGTCGGGCGGACCGGCCAGGGCGTCCCGCAGGAACGGCAGGAGGCCCCGCTCCAGGAGCGCGTCGCCCCAGGCCTCTCTGGCCCGCTCCAGGGCCTCGTCGGCCTCGGCCGGGGTCCCGGCGCGCAGCGACGTCGAGCCGTTGCGCAGGGCCGCCAGGAGCAGGCAGACGGCCGCGACGAGGATGCCGGCCGCGGTGCACGCGCCGAAGATCCAGCCGGCCGTCAGCATGGTGTCGGCGAACTCCGGCGCCGGGTCGAGCATCTTCAGGATGTAGCCCACGAGCAGGAAGATCAGTGCGGCCGTGCCCGCGAGGACCGGGGCGAGGACGACGGCGACCGCGGCGACGCCCGGGCCCGTGGTCTCGGCGACGAGACCGATCGGGCCCGCGCTCTCGGCCATGGCGGAGCCGCCCTGCTCACGGGACGTACGGACGACGGGCCGCGGGGCGGTGCGCAGCTCCTCGCGGACCTTGACGTAGTGCTCGTACTCGGTGACGGCCGCCGTGTTGATGAGTGCGGCGGCGCCCAGCGCCATGGTGCGCAGCTGTTCGGCGTTGAGCGTCCGGCCGACTACGGCCGGATCCGGGTGGTCGGGTGCGGTACGCAGCGCCTCATCGAGGATCCGCTCGAACTCGGGGCGGTCCTCGTTCAGCAAATGCGGAGCGCTGTTCATGTGCATCCCCCGATGCTCCGTAGGGCTTGGTGACTCGCATGGGTGCGAGCCGTCGGGCAGAAACGGAGGGGAGCCTGCTACGGATAAGCCGATGGTAGAGCGGTCACGGCGCGCGGTGACAGGGGGTTTCCGGAAATTGGCCCGGGGGCCAGCCGAATCCTCCGCTTACCCGCCTGCCCGATCAATCCTCATTCATCCATGGGGAGTTGCTGGACCAGCAGCTTTCCGGCCATGGTCACGCCGCCGTCCATCGCGATGGCGAGGCCGCCCGCGTAGACGTGCGGGCCCTCGACGACGGGCCTGCTCTCCTCGCCGTCGGCGTCCTCGCCGCCGACCTCGCCGAGCAGGTACGGAATGGGGCTGTGCCCGTGGACCGCGCGCGAGCCGCCGTATGCGGCGAGCAGCTCACGGACCGCGCCGGGGCCGGACTCCTCGTCGCGGAAGGCGAAGCGCTTGGTGAACTTGCGGAACAGGTCCCAGCACTCGTCCGCGTCGTTGCGCGTGAGGGTCTCGCGGACCGTGTCGTTGACCGCCTCGATGGAGTCGCCGTAGTCGAGGTAGGCGGTGGTGTCGGAGTGCATGAGGAGGTGGTCGTCCTCGAGCTCGATCGCGTCGAGCCGGGACATCCACTGCAGGTGCACGTCCTGGAGGCGGTCCATGTCGGACTTCTGCCCGCCGTTGAGCAGCCAGGCCGCCTGGAAGGTGGCGGTGCCCGCGCCGGAGTTGACGGGGGCGTCGCCGAAGCGCTTGGCGCCGAGCAGCAGCAGCTCGTGGTTGCCCATGAGCGCCTTGCAGTAGCCGCCGGCGGCGGCGGCCTCGGCGGACAGGCGCATGACGAGGTCGATGACCCCGATCCCGTCGGGCCCGCGGTCGGTGAAGTCGCCGAGGAACCACAGGCGCGCGTTCCCCGCGGACCAGCTGCCCTCGGCGTCGACCAGGCCCTTCGCGTGCAGCGCGGCGAGCAGCTCGTCGAGGTAACCGTGCACGTCGCCGACGACGAACAGCGGACCGAGGCCCTCGGCCGGGGGGACCGGCGCGGGCTGCGGGACCTCGACCTGGACGGTGTCCCCACGGTTGATGACGGGGAGGTTCCGCTCGGTCGGGGTGTAGCCCTCCGGGTAGTCCTCGGCCTTCTCGCCGGGTACCGGGACGGGGCCGGGAACAGGGTCGGCGGGCACCGTGCTCGCCGGTACGTCGTGGACGTACGCGGGAACACGGAAGTCACGCAGCGTCTCCGTGCGCGCCGCGGATCCCTGACCTGCCCCCTGAGTCATCGACCCCTCCACCCTTGCGCCGCCTGTGCACCGGTTCGGACTGCCTGGTCGCAGCGGCCCGCGGTGTCGTGCGCCCATCATAGGAACGCCGCTCGGCCTGTGTGACGCACCAGGGGTGGTGAATCCGCGACGGGCGGCTGTTCCCCGTGCTTTTCTCCCGAATTGGTGTGGACTTTTCCTCTCGGTCATCGGGCGCACACCACGGGCGGGCGCCGGTCAGCCCTTGCCCGGGGAGCGGGGCGGGCTGACCGTGGTGCGGTGCGGCCGGCGCTGCGAGGAGGTGCGCACGATCAGTTCGGTCGGTATCACCTGCTCGACCGGCTGGTCGGACTCCAGTCCCTCGATGGCGTCGATCAGGAGCTGGACGACGGCCGTGCCGATGCGCCGGGGCTTCAGGGAGAGCGTCGTGATGGGCGGCTCGGTGTTCGCGTACATGGTGGACTCGCTGCAGCACACGAGCAGCAGGTCGTCCGGGACGCGCAGGCCGTAGCGGCGGGCCGCGGCGAGCAGGTCCGTGCCGTTGGGGTCGAAGAGACCGTAGACGGCGTCGGGGCGGTCGGGCCGGGCGAGCAGCCGGTCGGCCGCGACGGCGCCCGCGCAGGGGTCGTGGGCGGGATAGGACTCGTAGACCGGCTCCTGCCCGATCCGCTCGCACCAGCGCAGGTACGCGGACGTGGACAGGTGTGTGTAGGTGTCGGTGGTCGTGCCGGTGAGCAGGCCGATGCGGCGGGCGCCGGCCTCGGCGAGGTGGTCGAGGATGCCGAGGACGGCGGCCTCGTGGTCGTTGTCCACCCAGGCGGTGACGGGCAGGCTGCCCGCCGGCCGGCCGTCGGAGACGACGGGCAGGCCCTGGCGGACCAGCTCGCTGACGACCGGGTCCTGGTCGGAGGGGTCGATGACGACGGTGCCGTCGAGCGCGACGTTGGACCACACGTCGTGCCGGGAGGTCGCGGGCAGAATGACGAGGGCGTAGCCGCGGGCGAGCGCGGCCGAGGTCGCGGCTCTGGCCATCTCCGCGAAGTACGCGAATTCGGTGAAGGTGAAAGGTTCATCCCCGTACGTCGTCACGGTCAGGCCGATCAGGCCCGATTTGCCGGTACGGAGCGTGCGGGCGGCCGCGGAGGGGCGATAGCCCAACCGGTCGGCGACCTCGCGGACATGGCGTCGGGTGGCGTCGGGGAGCCGGCCCTTGCCGTTGAGCGCATCGGAGACAGTCGTGATGGAGACCCCGGCGGCGGCGGCAACATCTCTGATGCCTGCGCGTCCCTGCCGGGTGCCCCTGCGGGTCGTCTCCGCCCGGCTCACCTGGTGCTTCCCTGCTGCTGTCATGGCGAGCCGATATTAGGGCTCATACGGCTGCATGGCGTGGGCGCATATGCCGGAGTTGACAGGCACGTTTCTGCAAGGTGACACCCCGTCAATGACCTTTGAAGGCAAGGTCATTGCAGGGAATGGGCGCGATACCTCACTTGTCGGTCCGTGCGGGCCTGCCAAGTCGGCGATGTTGCGAACAGGTCTCAACTCACCTTCACGAGGGATGCGCGCCACGGAGTGAGCCACCGGCGCACGCCAGGGCGGCGCGCGCTCCCCCCTTCGCAGGCATGCCGGAGGGCCCGCCGCAGCCCGATCGCTCCGCCCCATTGGGGCGCAGGCCGAATCCTCTTAAGGTGTGCAGTATTGGAACGGTGCCCCTGAGGAGGACTGCGGTGAGCGAGACGAACCCCAAGCTGCGTGCCGAGCTGGCGGGGATCCCCGCCTACAAGCCGGGCAAGCCGGCGGCGGCCGGGGGCCCGGTGGCGTACAAGCTCTCCTCCAACGAGAACCCGTATCCGCCGCTCCCCGGCGTCATGGAGCAAGCGATCGCCGCGGCAGGCACGTTCAACCGGTACCCGGACATGGCCTGCACCGGTCTGATGAGCGAGCTGGCGGACCGTTTCGGCGTGCCCACGGCGCACCTGGCGACGGGTACCGGCTCGGTCGGCGTCGCGCAGCAGCTGCTCCAGGCGACCAGCGGCCCGGGCGACGAGGTGATCTACGCCTGGCGGTCCTTCGAGGCGTACCCGATCATCACGCAGATCAGCGGCGCGACGTCCGTGCAGGTGCCGCTCACCGGCGGCGAGGTGCACGACCTGGACGCGATGGCGGACGCCGTCACGGACCGCACGCGCCTCATCTTCGTCTGCAACCCCAACAACCCCACGGGCACCGTGGTGCGCCGGGCCGAGCTGGAGCGCTTCCTCGACCGGGTCCCCTCCGACGTGCTCGTCGTGCTGGACGAGGCGTACCGCGAGTTCATCCGCGACCCCGAGGTGCCGGACGGCGTGGAGATCTACCGGGACCGGCCCAACGTGGCGGTGCTGCGCACCTTCTCCAAGGCCTACGGGCTGGCCGGGCTGCGCGTGGGCTTCGCCGTCGCGCACGAGCCGGTGGCGGCGGCGCTGCGCAAGACGGCGGTGCCGTTCGGCGTGAGCCAGCTGGCGCAGGACGCGGCCGTGGCCTCTCTGCGTGCGGAGGACGAACTGCTCGGCCGGGTCGGCTCGCTGGTCGGCGAGCGCACCCGCGTGGTGGACGCGCTGCGCGAGCAGGGCTGGACGGTGCCCGAGACCCAGGCCAACTTCGTGTGGCTGCGACTGGGGGAGCGCACCCTGGACTTCGCGGCGGCGTGCGAGGCGGCCGGGGTCGTCGTGCGGCCCTTCGCCGGTGAGGGGATGCGGGCCACGATCGGGGAGACCGAGGCCAACGACATCTTCCTGCACGCGGCGGCGGCGTTCCGCAAGGAGCTGTAGGCCTCTCGGCCTCTGGCGCGGACGCCCCCGCGCGTCAGGCCAGTTCGACGCGGACCGGGTCGCCGCCGCGCACCGTCGCGAGCACCCGCGGGTCCCCGTCGAGCCGGCCGAGCAGGTTGCACGGGCTCGCGAGGCGGCACTCGTCGCCCCGCGAGATCGGCGTGGGCCCGTAGGGGAGGGCGAGGGCGTCGCCGTCGGTCCAGAAGGCGACCGTGCCGGGCTCGACGACCTGGCGGGCGCCGTCCTCGACGCGGGCGCTGAGGCCGGTGTCGAAGTAGACCTCCTCGCCCCAGGTCTGCGCGGTGGAGGTCAGCGGGAGCCTGCCGAGCAGCGCCCGGGAGGTCGGCGTGTCCTCGACGGTGGCCGTGGTGTGTCCGGCCGGCCAGGAGATGCGGATGCTGGTCTGAGGCTGTTCGGGCGTCGGCTGCATGCCGCGGATTCAACAATATGTTGAAGCGTACGGGAAGCCCCCTGCGCCGCCCCCTCGCTAAGGGGACCCCCCTTCGGATGCCGACAACCAGTACGACATAATGCTTGTGAATGTGAACGCGTTCACAAGCGTGTCCTGGTTCCTCCCGAAGTTTGTGGGATTAACAGGGCAAACTGCCGCTGTGACCACGGCGACATAAGGAGAGACGCAGTGGATCTGGCTCTGGCGCCCGAAACCCTGGCGCGATGGCAGTTCGGCATCACGACCGTCTACCACTTCCTGTTCGTTCCCCTGACGATCTCGCTGGCGGCCCTCGTCGCCGGGCTGCAGACCGCCTGGGTGCGCACGGAGAACGAGAAGTACCTCAGGGCCACCAAGTTCTGGGGGAAGCTCTTCCTCATCAACATCGCGATGGGTGTCGTCACCGGCATCGTGCAGGAGTTCCAGTTCGGGATGAACTGGTCGGACTACTCCCGCTTCGTCGGCGACATCTTCGGGGCGCCCCTGGCCTTCGAGGCGCTCATCGCCTTCTTCTTCGAGTCCACGTTCATCGGGCTGTGGATCTTCGGCTGGGACAAGCTGCCGAAGAAGATCCACCTCGCCTGCATCTGGATGGTGTCGATCGGCACGATCCTGTCCGCGTACTTCATCCTCGCCGCGAACTCCTGGATGCAGCACCCGGTGGGGTACCGGTACAGCAAGGCCAACGGCCGCGCCGAACTCACCGACTTCTGGCACGTGCTGACGCAGAACACGGCCCTGACCCAGGCGTTCCACACCCTGACCGCCTCGTTCCTCACGGGCGGCGCCTTCATGGTCGGCATCGCCGCGTTCCACCTGGCGCGCAAGAAGCACATCGCGACCATGAAGACCTCGCTGCGGCTCGGCCTGGTCACCGTCGTCATCGCCGGCCTGCTCACCGCGGTCAGCGGTGACCTGCTCGGCAAGGTCATGTTCAAGCAGCAGCCCATGAAGATGGCCGCGGCCGAGGCGCTGTGGGACGGCCAGAACTCCGCCCCGTTCTCGGTCTTCGCGTACGGCGACGTCAGCAAGGGCCACAACAGCGTCGAGCTGTCGATCCCCGGGATACTGTCCTTCCTCGCCGACGACGACTTCCACTCGTACGTCCCCGGCATCAACGACACCAACAAGGCCGAGCAGGAGAAGTACGGGCCCGGCGACTACCGCCCGATCATCCCCGTCACCTTCTGGGCCTTCCGCTGGATGATCGGGTTCGGGATGGCCTCCTTCGCCCTCGGCATCGTCGGACTCTGGCTCACCCGCAAGAAGTTCATGCTGCCGCAGGCCATGAGAGTGGGTGAGGACGAGGTGCCGAACCTGGTCCTCTTCAAGAACAAGGCGCTGAGCCCGAAGCTCACCCGGCTCTACTGGCTCGCCGCCCTGTGGACGCTCGGCTTCCCGCTGATCGCCAACTCCTGGGGCTGGATCTTCACCGAGATGGGCCGCCAGCCGTGGGTCGTCTACGGAGTCCTCCAGACCCGCGACGCGGTCTCCCCCGGTGTCTCGCAGGGCGAGGTCATCACCTCGATGACCGTGTTCACGCTGCTCTACGCGGTGCTCGCCGTGATCGAGGTCAAGCTCCTCGTGAAGTACATCAAGGCCGGCCCGCCCGAGCTCACCGAGGACGACCTCAACCCGCCCACCAAGATCGGCGGGGACCGGGACGCCGACAAGCCGATGGCCTTCTCCTACTAGGCCCAGGGAGCTGACGAGTCATGGAACTCCACGACGTCTGGTTCGTACTCATCGCCGTCCTGTGGATCGGCTACTTCTTCCTGGAGGGGTTCGACTTCGGGATCGGTGTCCTCACCAAGCTGCTGGCCAGGGACCGCACCGAACGCCGGGTGCTGATCAACACGATCGGCCCGGTCTGGGACGGCAACGAGGTGTGGCTGCTCACCGCGGGCGGCGCGACCTTCGCCGCCTTCCCCGAGTGGTACGCGACGCTGTTCTCGGGCTTCTACCTGCCGCTGCTGATCATCCTGGTCTGCCTGATCGTCCGCGGTGTGGCCTTCGAGTACCGGGCGAAGCGGCCCGAGGAGAAGTGGCAGACCAACTGGGAGCACGCGATCTTCTGGACATCGCTGATCCCGGCGTTCCTGTGGGGCGTCGCGTTCGGCAACATCGTGCACGGCGTCAAGATCGACAAGGACTTCGAGTACGTCGGCAACTTCTGGGATCTGCTCAACCCGTACGCGATCCTGGGCGGTCTGGTCACCCTCACCCTGTTCACCTTCCACGGTGCGGTGTTCGCCGCGCTGAAGACGGTCGGCGACATCCGGACGGGGGCCCGGAAGCTCGCGCTCGTCCTCGGTCTGGTGACCGCCGTCCTGGCGCTCGTCTTCCTGATCTGGACCCAGGCGGACAAGGGCGACGGCGGCTCGCTCGTGGCGATGATCGTGGCCGTGGTCGCGCTCGTCGGAGCGATCGGCGCCATCAGGCTGGGCCGCGAGGGCTGGTCGTTCGCCCTGTCGGGGCTCACGATCGTGGCGGCCGTGGCGATGCTCTTCCTGACGCTGTTCCCGAACGTCATGCCGTCGTCGCTGAACGCGGACTGGAGCCTCACGGTCACCAACGCCTCGTCGAGCCCGTACACCCTGAAGATCATGACCTGGTGCGCGGGCATCGCGACCCCGATCGTGTTGCTCTACCAGTCGTGGACCTACTGGGTGTTCCGCAAGCGCATCGGCACGCATCACATCGCCGATGCCGCGCACTGAGTCCCGGGCCCATCCGCCTGATGTGAGGGTGTGTTTCACGTGAAACCGATCGACCAGCGTCTGCTCCGGTACGCCCGGGCCACCCGCTTCTTCCTGCTCGCGGTGGTCGTGCTCGGCGTCGCCGGGGCGGGCCTGGTCATCGCTCAGGCGATGCTCGTCGCCGAGGTCGTGGTGGGCGCGTTCCAGCACGGGTTCGACGCGGGCCGGCTGAGCACTCCCCTGGTGCTGCTCGTGCTGGTGGCGGCCGGCCGGGGCCTGGTGTCCTGGCTGACCGAACTCGCCGCGCACCGGGCGAGCGCGGCGGTCAAGTCCGAACTGCGGGGCCGGCTCCTGGAGCGGGCGGCCGGTCTCGGACCCGGCTGGCTGACCGGGCAGCGCACCGGCTCGCTGGTGGCGCTGGCGACCCGCGGGGTCGACGCCCTGGACGACTATTTCTCGCGCTATCTGCCGCAGTTGGGGCTCGCGGTGGTCGTCCCGGTCGCGGTGCTGGCCCGGATCGTCACCGAGGACTGGGTGTCGGCGGCGATCATCGTCGGCACGCTGCCTCTCATCCCGGTCTTCATGATGCTGATCGGCTGGGCCACCCAGTCCCGGATGGACCGTCAGTGGCGGCTCCTGTCCCGGCTGTCGGGGCACTTCCTGGACGTCGTCGCCGGTCTGCCGACCCTGAAGGTGTTCGGCCGCGCGAAGGCCCAGGCCGAGTCCATCCGCTCCATCACCGGCGCGTACCGCAGGGCGACGATGCGCACCCTGCGCATCGCCTTCCTGTCGTCCTTCGCGCTCGAACTGCTGGCGACGCTGTCGGTGGCGCTGGTCGCGGTCACCATCGGCATGCGGCTCGTGCACGGCGACATGGACCTCTACGTCGGCATCGTCATCCTCGTCCTGGCGCCCGAGGCGTATCTGCCGCTGCGCCAGGTCGGGGCGCAGTACCACGCGGCCGCGGAGGGCCTGGCGGCCGCCGAGGAGATCTTCGGCGTCCTGGAGACCCCGCTGCCCGAGAGCGGCGCGAAGCCGCTGCCGGCGGGAAGCGGCATCGCCTTCGACCATGTCTCGGTCCGCTACGAGGGACGGTCGGCGGACGCGGTCACGGCGGCGTCCTTCGAGGTCGCCGAGGGGGAGACGGTCGCCCTGGTCGGCCCGAGCGGCGCGGGCAAGTCGACCCTCCTGAGCGCCCTGCTCGGCTTCGTCCCGCCGCGCGACGGGCGGGTCCTCGTCGCGGGCGCCGATCTGTGCGAGGTGTCCCGGCAGGACTGGCACGCGCGCGTGGCGTGGGTGCCGCAGCGCCCGCAGCTGTACGCGGGCTCGGTCGCCGACAACGTACGGCTGGCGCGCCCCGGCGCCGACGACGCGCAGGTGCGGGCGGCGCTCGGCGAGGCCGGGGCCCTGGAGTTCGTCGAGGCGCTGCCCGACGGCGCGGCCACGGTGCTCGGTGACGACGGGGCGGGGCTCTCGGCGGGCCAGCGGCAGCGACTGGCGCTGGCCCGCGCCTTCCTCGCCGACCGCCCCGTGGTGCTGCTCGACGAGCCGACCGCCGCGCTCGACGGGGACACCGAGGCGGGCATCGTCGAGGCGGTGCGCCGGCTCGCCGTGGGGCGGACGGTGCTCCTCGTCGTGCACCGGCCCGCGCTGCTCGCGGTCGCGGACCGCGTGGTGCGGCTGGAGCCGCCCGCGGAAGGGGACCCGGCACGTCCGGTGCAGGCCGGGCCGGCGGCGGTCCCCGCGCAGACCCGCGAGGAGGCCGCGCCCGAGGCGGCACGGCGGCCCGGGGACACCCGTCCCGCGGGGCGCCGCGACGTCCTCGCCCGGCTGCGGGGGACGGCGCGCCCGCGCCGCTCGCGGCTGGCCCTGGCCCTGCTGCTCGGGGCGCTCGCGCTCGGCAGCGCCGTCGGCCTCATGGCGACCAGCGGCTGGCTGATCTCGCGGGCCTCGGAGCAGCCGCCCGTGCTGTACCTGATGGTCGCGGTCACCGCCACGCGCGCGTTCGGCATCGGCCGGGCCTGCTTCCGGTACGCCGAGCGGCTCGTGTCGCATGACGCCGTGCTGCGGATGCTGGCCGACACCCGGGTCGCCGTCTACCGGCGCCTGGAGCGGCTCGCCCCGGCCGGGCTGCGCACGACGCGCCGCGGCGATCTGCTGTCCCGCCTCGTCTCCGACGTGGACGCCCTCCAGGACCACTGGCTGCGCTGGCTGCTTCCCGCGTCGGCGGCCGCGCTGGTCGGCGCCGGATCGGTCGCGTTCACCGCCTGGATGCTGCCGGCCGCGGGCGCCGTGCTCGCCGCCGGTCTGCTGCTCGCCGGGGTCGGCGTCCCGCTGCTGTCCGGGGCCGTGGCCCGCCGGGCCGAGCGGCGCCTGGCGCCCGCGCGGGGGCTGCTCGCCACCCGGGTGGCCGAGCTGCTCACGGGCACCGCCGAGCTGACCGTCTCCGGCGCGCTGCCGCGCCGCATGAAGGAGGCGCGGGAAGCCGACTCGGCGCTCACCCGGATCGCGTCGCGCGCCGCGACCGCGACCGCGCTCGGCGACGGACTCACCGCCCTGATCACGGGCCTGACCGTGGCCGGGGCCGCCCTCGTGGGCGTCCAGGGCGTGCGCGCCGGGCAGCTCGACGGGGTCGCGCTGGCGGTCGTCGTGCTCACCCCGCTCGCCGCGTTCGAGGCCGTGCTCGGACTGCCGCTCGCCGTGCAGTACCGGCAGCGGGTCCGCAAGAGCGCCGAGCGGGTGTACGAGGTGCTGGACGCGCCCGATCCCGTACGGGAGCCGGAGCGGCCGCTCGCGGCGCCGCAGGACCCCTTCCCGCTCGTCCTGCGGGGTCTCACGGCGCGGTACGAGGGGCGCGGCCGTGACGCGCTGGCCGGAGTCGATCTGACGCTGCCGCGCGGGCACAGGGTCGCTGTCGTGGGCCCGTCCGGGTCCGGCAAGACCACGCTCGCCCAGGTGCTGCTGCGCTTCCTGGACCCGAGTGCGGGGACGTACACGCTCGGCGGGGTCGACGCGGCGCGGGTCGACGGGGACGACGTCCGCCGGGCCGTCGGGCTCTGCGCCCAGGACGCGCACCTCTTCGACAGCACGGTCCGGGAGAACCTGCTGCTCGCCCGGAAGGACGCGACGGAGGAGGAGCTGCGTGCGGCGCTCGGCCGCGTCCGGCTCCTGGAGTGGGCGGACGGGCTGCCCGACGGGCTCGGCACGCTGGTGGGCGAGCACGCGGCACGGCTGTCGGGCGGGCAGCGGCAGCGGCTGGCGCTGGCGAGGGCGCTGCTCGCGGACTTCCCCGTGCTGGTGCTCGACGAACCGGCCGAGCATCTGGACCTGGAGACCGCCGACGCGCTCACCGCGGACCTTCTCGACGCGACGCGGGGCCGGACGACGGTGCTGATCACGCACCGGCTCGCGGGGCTGGAGGCGGTGGACGAGGTGCTGGTGCTGGACGGCGGCCGGGTGGTGCAGCGCGGTCCCTACGCGGAGCTGGCCGCCGTGGAGGGGCCGCTGCGGGCGCTGGCGGAGCGGGAAGGGGCGCTCCCGGCGTTCCCGGCACTCCCGGCGCTCCCCGCGCTGTCCGCACCCTGAGCCCGACTTTCCTCGCCAAATAGGACTAATTACCCTCAAGGCATGGCTGCCCCTCCCGACCCCGGTGCCCCGACCGCCGCCCCGCACGCCGCAGACCCGGCCCGGGCGGCGGAGGTGGCCGCGCTGGCCACCCGCAGCCTCCAGGGCCTGTCGGCCGAGCTGACGGCCCGGGTGCCGCAGCTCCTGGAGGCGATGCGGTCCGTCGGCACGGGCCTCGAGCTGCACTCCACGCTCGACCGGATCTGCGAGACCGCCGCCGAGCTCGCCGGCGCCCGGTACGCGGCGATCGGGGTCGTCTCCGAGGACGGGAACGGCCTGTCCGAGTTCGTCTACCACGGTCTCGACGAGGAGACGGCGCGCCGGATCGGCCGCCTCCCCGACGGGCACCGCGGGCTGCTCGGCGCCCTCATCCGGGACCCCCGGCCGGTGCGCCTCGGCGATCTCGCCGACGATCCGCGCTCCTGCGGCTTCCCTCCGGAGCACCCGCCGATGCGCACCTTCCTCGGGCTGCCGATCCGCGTCCAGGGCGAGATCTTCGGGAACCTGTACCTCGCCGAGAAGCACGGCGGCGAGGAGTTCAACGACTACGACCTCAACATGGTCAAGGTGCTCGCCACGGAGGCCGGCATCGCGATCGGCAACGCGCGGCTCTACGAGGCGGCCCGGCAGCGCGAGCGCTGGATCGACGGGTCCGTCGCCGTCACCACCGCGCTGCTGTCCGGCGGGGACGCCGAGGACGCGCTGCAGGTGGTCGCCGAACAGGCCCGCCACCTCTCGGACTCCGCGGCGGGCCTCGTGCTGCTGCCCGACGCCGAGGGCGGCATGGAGATCGTCGCGGTGGCCTCGGACGGTCCCTCCACGGCGCTCGGCACCGTGGTCCCTCCGGAGAGCGCCATCGTCTCCGAACTGCTGCGCGGGGAGGCCGTGTTCATCGACGACGCGGCCGGCGACCCGCGGATCATGACCGACCAGGCGGGCTCCTACGGTCCGGCGATGCTGCTGCCCCTGCAGAGCGACGGCCGGGTGCTGGGCACCCTGGTGATGCCCCGCGCGCGTGGGGGCCGCCCGTTCACCGAGGTGGAGCGCACGCTGGCGACCCAGTTCGCCTCCCAGGCGGCGCTCGCGCTGATGATGGCCGAGGCCCAGCGCGACCGGGAGCGGCTCGCCGTCTACGAGGACCGCGACCGCATCGCGCGCGATCTGCACGACCTCGTCATCCAGCGTCTGTTCGCCACGGGGATGATGCTGGAGACCGCCCAGCGCCGGGCGGTGGTGCCCGAGGTGCAGCAGGGGGTCGGCAAGGCGGTCGACGAACTGGACACCACGATCCAGGAGATCCGCACCGCGATCTTCGCGCTCCAGCAGGGCCCCACGGAGGCGCCCTCGGGGCTGCGCACGCGCGTGCTGCGCGAGATCAACATGGCGGCGGTGCCGCTCGGGTTCAAGCCCGCGCACCGATTCGTGGGGCCCGTCGACGCGCTCGTCGGCGAGGTCACCGGGAAGAACCTGATCGCGGCGCTGCGCGAGGCGCTCTCCAACGCGTTCCGGCATGCGCGGGCCGCGTCCATCGAGGTCGTCGTGGACTCCACGGTGACGCTCCCGGACGGGCGGCAGGGCGTGCGCCTCACCGTCGCCGACGACGGCGTGGGCATCCCCGAGGGCGGCCGGCGCAGCGGCCTGAAGAACCTCAAGCGGCGCGCCGAGTCACTGGGCGGCGACAGCTGGTACGGGCCGGGGACCGGCGACGACGGGACGGGCACGACGCTGGTGTGGCAGGCACCGCACTGACCCGGACGGTCCGCGCCCGCACCCCGCCGTGCAGGCACGTTCCTGCGCCGTACGGGGCAGGCGTTCCCCCAGGCGTACGCGCTCCACGGGTGCCCCCGCGCACGCCGGGTGACGATCCGTTACATGTCCCGACCACCCCGTTCCCGCAGCTCGCTCGTCGTCCCGGCGGTGCTGTGCGCACTCGTCGCCCTCGGGGGCACGCCTACGCTCTCGCAGGGGGCGGACGGTCCCGAGGCGAGCGCCGAGGTGGCGCGCCTCTACAAGGAGGCGTCCGATGCCACGCAGCACTACGAAGAGGGGCGCAAGGCCGCCGCGCTCCAGAAGAAGGAGGCGCAGAAGGCCGAGCGCCTGCTCGCCCAGGAGCGGCGCGAGAGCGCCGTGCTCCACGACGACCTCGGCCGCTTCGCCCGCGCCCAGTACCGCAGCGGCGGCGACGTCCCCGTCGCCGCGCAGATGCTGCTCTCCGACCATCCCGAGGAGCTGATGCGCGGTCAGCGCGCCGCCCGGCAGGCGGATCTCGCGCTCGACCACGCGATCGGCAGGAGCCGCAGGGCGGAGAAGAAGCTGGAGGAGGGCCGGCGCAAGGCGACGGCCGCGTGGGCGTCCCTGGAGAAGCGCAACGCGGAACTCGCGGGGCTGAAGAAGACCATCGCGAGCAAGCTCCAGGCCGCCCAGGCCTCGCTCCAGGGCGAGGCCGACCAGTCGGTGGCCGCGGGCCAGTGCCGCGGCGCCGTCCGCCTCGACCAGCCGCCCATCACCACCACGCGCGCGTGGGTGACACCCGTGGAGACCTACGAACTGTCGGCCGGCTTCGACAGCGCGGGCGCGCGCTGGGCGCACCGGCACACCGGGCAGGACTTCGCGGTGGGCATCGGCACGCCCGTGCGCGCGGCCGGTGACGGGCGCGTGGTGAGCGTCTCGTGCGGCGGCGCGTTCGGCATCCAGATCGTCGTGCGGCACCGCGGCGGCTACTACACGCAGTACGCCCATCTGTCGGCTCTCGCGGTCGACCAGGGCGAGCAGGTGCGCGCGGGCCAGTGGATCGGGCTGTCCGGCACCACGGGCAACTCGACGGGGCCGCACCTGCACTTCGAGGTGCGGCTCACGCCGTATCTGGGCTCGGGGGTGGACCCGGTCGGCTGGTTCGCCGAGCGGGGCATCCCGCTGTGACGCGGCGGGCGCGGCCGCCGCGCCGGGTGCCGTCAGCGCTCCGCGAGGATCTCCTCGATGACGCGGGCCACGCCGTCCTCGTTGTTCGTCGCGGTGCGGCCGGTCGCCGCGGTCAGGACGTCCGGGTGCGCGTTGCCCATCGCGTAGGAACGGCCCGCCCAGGCGAGCATCTCCATGTCGTTGGGCATGTCGCCGAAGGCGACGACCTCGTCGGCCGAGATGCCCCGTTCGGCACAGCACTGCGCGAGCGTGCTGGCCTTGGAGACGGACCGGCCGCTGATCTCGAGCAGGGCGCTCGGGCTGGAGCGGGTGAGGGACGCCCGGTCGCCGACCGCCGTGCGGGCGAGCGCCAGGAACCCGTCGGGGTCGAGGTCGGGGTGGTAGGCGAGCACCTTGAGGACGGGCTGGTCCCCGGCCCCGCCGGGGCCGGCGGCGAGCAGCTTCTCCGCCGGGGCGACGCTCTCGCCCGGGTCGAGGTGCAGCGGCGGGTACGTCGGCTCGTGGTGCAGCCCGCCGGTGCGCTCGACGGCGAACGACGTGCCCGGCGCCGCGTCCCGCAGGATCCGTACGACGTCCAGCGCGTCCGGCACGGGCAGCTCGCGGATCGTGACGAACCGGTGCCGCCCGGGGCCGCCGTGCAGGTCCACCACGGCGGCGCCGTTGCCGCAGATCGCCAGGCCGTGGCCGTGCACATGGTCGCTGACCACGTCCATCCAGCGGGCGGGGCGGCCGGTCACGAAGAAGACCTCGATGCCGGCCCGCTCGGCGGCGGCGAGCGCGGCGACGGTACGGGGCGAAACGGTTTTGTCGTCGTGCAGCAGAGTGCCGTCGAGGTCCGTGGCGATCAGCCGGGGCGCGGAGAGGGCCGGGGTCCGGGGCCCAGGAGTCGAGGAGGTCACCCGACCATCGTCGCGCATATGCACGCACGGCCGTGCGGCGGGGCGCGCAGATGAGTGCGCGCCCCGGGCCTGTGCCCCGCCCGGACGGCGGCCCGGTCCGCCCGGTCCGCCGCGCCGCGGGCCCGGTCTCAGCCGAGCTGGGCGAGCGCCTCCGTGGCGATGGACTCGAAGACCTTGTGGTCGGCCGCGAAGGGGGTGTCCGGGATCGGCCAGTGCAGCACGAGCTCGGTGAAGCCCAGGTCGCGGTGGGTGCCCGCGAAGTCCACGAAGGCGTCGACCGAGTCCAGGAGACGGGCCCGGTCCGGGGTGAACCCGGTCAGCAGGATCTTGCCCAGCCCGGCCACGTCCCGGCCGGCCGCGTCGCAGGCGGCGGTCAGCTTCTCGATCTGCCCGCGGATGGCCTGAACCGACTGCTCGGGGGTGCCCGACTCGAACAGCTTGGGGTCGCCCGTGGTCACCCAGGCCTGCCCGTGGCGGGCGGCGAGCTTCAGCCCGCGCGGCCCGGTCGCCGCGACCGCGAACGGCAGCCGGGGGCGCTGCACGCAGCCCGGGACGTTCTGCGCGCCGCCCGCCGAGTAGAACGTGCCGTCGTACGACACGGTGTCCTCGGTGAGCAGCCGGTCGAGCAGCGGGACGAACTCGGCGAGGCGGTCGGCCCGCTCCCGCGGCGTCCACGGCTCCTGTGCGCTGTGGGTGAGCGCGGTGGCGTCGAAACCGGTGCCGCCCGCGCCGATGCCGAGCGTGATCCGGCCGCCGGAGATGTCGTCCAGGGAGATCAGTTCCTTGGCGAGGGTGACGGGGTGCCGGAAGTTCGGCGAGGTGACCAGAGTGCCCAGACGCAGCCGCTCGGTCGCCGTGGCGGCCGCGGTCAGGGTCGGGATCGCGCCGAACCACGGCCCGTCGCGGAACGGCACCCGCCAGGACAGGTGGTCGTAGGTGTACGCGGTGTGGAAGCCGAGCTCCTCGGCGCGCACCCAGGTCTCGCGGGCGCCCTCGTGCCAGCGGCGGTGGGGCAGGATCACGGTGCTCAGGCGGAGCGGGGACTGCGGCGTACGGGGCGTGTCGGTCATGCCTGCGAGCGTATGCGGCCCGCGCCGGGCGTGCCCTCGGTGCCCCGTCCGGCGCCGGACGCGCCGTCAGCGCACGTGGGCGCTGAGCCAGGGGGTCAGCTGGATCCCCAGCACGATCTCCTTGTACGTGCGGTCGCCGGGCACCGGTACGACGAGCCGGTAGCCGGGCGGGAAGAAGCGGCCGCGGACCCGGGCGAGGCCGCCGTAGCAGGAGCGCAGGAACGGGGGCACGTCGTCGCGCGGGACGTCGTGGAACTCGACGCCCTCGACGGTGATCAGCGCGTCCCCCTCCGGGAACAGCCGTACGTCGATCCGCGGCGAACCGCCCAGCTCGACGTACGCCTCGTGCGGCAGCGAGCCGTCCGCGTCGGTCGTCGTGCCCACGCCCGAGGCGCTGCGGCGGGCGGTGCGGTCGGCGCCGATGTCGTGCTCGACCTCGCACTCCACGCCGACCTCGGCGGCGAGCGCGCGCAGCGCGGTGACGGCCGCCTCGGTGGAGGGCAGATGCGGGAGCGCGCCGGGTTCCTGGTCCATACCGGTCGATGATGCCGCAGACCGTGACGGCGTGGTCAGCCGGGGAAGCGCAGGTAGCGCGCGGGGACGGCGGCGGTGAGCCAGACGCCGTTGGCGCTGACGCGGAAGGCGTGGCCGTCGCGGTGCATCGCGCCCGCGTCGACGGACAGCACGACGGGGCGGCCGCGGCGGGCGCCGACGCGGGTGGCGGTCTCCCGGTCCGCGGACAGGTGCACGTCGTGCCGGGCCATCGGGCGCAGGCCCTCGGCGCGGATCGCGGCCAGGAAGCGCGGCACGGTGCCGTGGTACAGGTACGCGGGCGGTGCGACGGGCTCCAGGCCGAGGTCGACGTCGATGGTGTGCCCCTGGTTGGCCCGGATGCGGGTGCCGTCGACGGTGAAGCGCTGCTTGTCGTTCTCCGCGACGGCGCGGTCCAGCTCCGCGCGGGTGATCGGGAAGCCGTGTCCCGCCGCGCCCGCGAGGAGCGCCGTGATCTCCACCCAGCCGGCCTCGTCGGGGGTCAGTCCGATGCGCTCGGGCTGGTGTCTCAGGTGGCGGGAGAGGTACTTCGAGACCTTCACGGTGCGACGGTCGTTCATGCCGTCAGGATGCCTCTGACGTCCCGGTGACGTCTTCGGATTTTTCGGCTCGCATGTTTGATCCACAAGCAAGTCGCGTTATCCACAGGGGAATTGACGATTCTGTGGACAACTCACAGGCGATAAGCCTGACTTGTTCAACTTAGGTATTGTTGAGGTGGTTTGAGGTCAATGTGTCCAATGTCCTTGCTTGTACCTCACGTTCGGCCGCCGCGGCGATGAACGCGGACGCCTGCTCCTGGCCAACCAGCGCCCGAACGGCCTGCATTGTCCCCGCCGGTACCGTCACGGAATGAGGCTCGTCGGTGAGATCGGCGCCCGGCCCCCGGGACAGGTGCCGATGCAGATGCTGGGTGGCGAACAGGCGCATCGCGCGCGCGAGTTCGGCATCCACCGACTGCTGCGCGAGCGGCCGCAGCCGGCGCACGAGCGTCGCCGCCTCGGCGGCTTCCGCGTCCGTCGGCGGGTGCGGGCCGAGATAGCGCGCGAAGACGTGCTCGGTCGTGAACTCCAGGAAACGGGCCGCGATGTGCTCGACCTGCCCCCTCAACTCCCGCAGATGGCCCGCGATCGCGGAGAGCGGGACGCCCGCCGCGTACAACTCCACGGCCACGGCCAGCTCTTGGGGGCTCGGCACCCGGAACTCGTCGTCCCGGCCCGGCACTCGCTCCAGCACCCCGAGCTCGATCGCGTCCCGCACGGCCGCCTCGTCGGGGTCGCCGCCGAACCGCGCGTCGAGCTCCGCGCGCGAGATCCGGCCGGCCCGCTCGTCCGTCCACGGCTTGTCCACCTCGGCGACCAACCCGAGCACCCCGCCGAGCCCCCGCCCGGCGTCCCAGGCCTCCAGCAGCTCCTTGATCGACGCCAGGGTGTACCCGCGGTCCAGGAGATCGGCGATCTGCCGCAGCCGGGCCAGATGCGTGTCCGTGTACACGTTCGCCCGGCCGCGCCGCTCGGGCCGCGGCAGCAGCCCGCGGTCCTGATAGGCGCGGATGGTGCGCACCGTGGCACCGCTGTGGTGCGCCAGGTCCTCGATCCGGTACTCCGCGACCGACTGCTCCGTCACGCCCCACACCCCTCGGTCATGCCCGGTCCCGCCCGCTTCGGCGACGGAGACCCTCCTGCGGGGGATCGTACGTCCGCGGCCCGGCCTGCTCGCCGGGCCGCCCGGTCCCCCTCCCCGCTCTCACAGCGGCGGCTGCATCCGGGCGATCCGGCGCAGGGCGCGGGGCGCGAAGCGCGCCATGAGGTGCGCGCCGCGCGCCTCCGGGGTGACCGGGACGACCGCTCTGTCGTGCACGACGGCGTCCAGGACGGCGTCGGCGACCTTCTCCGGCGGGTAGTTCCGGATGCCGTAGAGGCGCGAGGACTTCTTCTGGCGGCGCTTCTCCTCCTCGGCGTCGGCGCCCGCGAAGCGGGCCGTCGCCGTGATGTTCGTGTTCACCAGGCCGGGGCAGATCGCCGAGACGCCGATGCCCTGACCTGACAGCTCGGCGCGCAGGCACTCGCTGAGCATGAGGACGGCGGCCTTCGAGGTGCTGTAGGCGGGCAGCGCCCGGGACGGCTGGAACGCCGCCGCCGAGGCCGTGTTGACGATGTGGCCGCCCTGTCCGCGCTCCGCCATCTGCCGGCCGAACAGCCGGCATCCGTGGATGACCCCCCACAGGTTCACGTCGAGGACCTTCTTCCAGTCCTCCGGGGTGGTGTCGAAGAACGAGCCGGACAGGCCGATGCCCGCGTTGTTCACCAGCACGTCCACGACGCCGTGCTCGGCCGCGACCTTCTCGGCGAGCTGCTCCATGGCCTGCTCGTCGCTGACGTCGACGGTCTCCGCCCAGGCCTCGGGCGCGCCGATCAGCCGGGCCATCTCGGCGGTCCGCGCGGCGCTCTCCGCGTCCCGGTCCACGGCGATCACGCGCGCGCCCGCCTCGGCGAACGCGAACGCGGTGGCCCGGCCGATGCCACTGCCCGCGCCCGTGACGAGCACCAGCTGGCCGCCGAACCGGTCCGCGTGTCTGCCGGAGGCCGCCGCACGCCGCACCGGCAGGCCCGACGTGCGCTCCTCGTTCGCCGTCACGAACTCGCCGATCCAGGCGGTGAGCTGGTCGGGCCGGGTGCGCGGCACCCAGTGCTTGGCGGGCAGCGAGCGCCGGGTCAGCTGCGGCGCCCACAGCTCCAGCTGGTCGTACAGCTGCGGAGACAGGAAGGCGTCCCCGAGCGGCGTGATGAGCTGCACGGGCGCGTGCGCGTACGCGTCCTCGCGCGGGTGGCTCAGCCGCGCGCGCACGTTGTCCCGGTAGAGCCAGGCGCCGCGGGCGGCGTCGGTGGGCAGCGAGGCCGTCGGGTAGTCGCCGGCGGGGACGCGCTCGACGCGCTCCAGGATCTTCGGCCAGCGCTTGCCCAGCGGCCCGCGCCAGGCCAGCTCCGGCAGGACCGGCGTGTGCAGCATGTACACGTACCAGGACTTGGCGCCCTGGCCGAGCAGCTGGCCGACCTTGCGGGGCGTGGGCCGCTTCATGCGCCGCTTGATCCAGTGCCCGAAGTGGTCGAGGGACGGCCCCGACATCGAGGTGAAGGACGCGATGCGGCCCTCGGTGCGCTCGACCGTGACGAACTCCCAGGACTGCACGGAGCCCCAGTCGTGCCCCACCACGTGGACGGGCCGGTCGGGGCTGACGGCGTCGACGACCGCCATGAAGTCGTCGGTCAGCTTCTCCAGGGTGAAGCCGCCGCGCAGCGGGGTCGGTGCCGTGGACCGGCCCATCCCGCGCACGTCGTAGAGCACCACGTGAAAGCGGTCGGCCAGGCGCGTGGCGACCTCGGACCAGACCTCCTTGGAGTCCGGGTAGCCGTGCACCAGGACGACCGTGGGGCGCGCGGCGTCGCCGAGCTCCAGGACGCACAGCTCGACCCCGCCCGTGGCCACCGTGCGCTCCCGCGCCCCGTGGATCTTCGTCAGGTCCGTCATCAGATGCCCTCCGCCCAGCGCCGCACGTGCGGCAGATCGTCGTCCAGCCAAAAGGCGCTCTCCTCGGGGTCCGCGGAGTCCGTGACCACGAGGATCTCCTCGAACTTGGCGCCCGTGCCGCGGAATCCCAGATGCGGCTCCACCGCCCACAGACCGGGCTGCGGCGGATGGTCGGAGAACCGGTACGGGGACCACAGCGGGGACCAGCCGTCCCGGTGCCCGTGCAGCGCGTCGCTCGCCAGGCCCTTCAGGGACTGGACGCCGAAACCGAACAGGGTGGGGGCGTGCCTGCGCTCCTTGACCCGGTCCACCTTGTGCGCGATGACCCCGAAGGGGTAGGCCCGGTGCCGGTTGGCATAGCCCTGGCGGACCATCAGGCGGTCCACGCTCTCGTAGATCTCCCGCAGCGAGCGGCGCTCGCGCACCTCGCGCAGGATCAGCGCGCGGTGCGGCTCCAGGTCCGCGAGCAGCTTGGCGTGCAGCGGGTCGGGGCCGAGGCAGCCCGAGTAGCCGATGTCCGCCGTGTACCCCCGGTGGACCGGCGCCATGTCGAGGATGAACGGCATGCCCGCCTCGAGCTTGCGGTTCGTCGGGAAGAACTGCAGCGGCACGCGGAACCCCGCGAACGCCGTGCGGTCCCCGAACCACGCGAAGGGCAGGTGGAACCAGTCCCGCACCCCGTGCTCGCGCAGCCACTCGCGCTGCATGCGGGCCGCCTCGCGCTCCGTCACGCCGGGCTTGAGCTGGGCCGCGACCGCTTCCGCGCACGCGTACGCGAGCGCCTGGACCTCTCTGAACCCGCGCAGCTCCGCCGAGAGTTCCCGTGCCACCGCTGTGGTCATGCCACCGTCCGTCCCGGTTCCGGCCGCCCGTGACCGGGGCGTCGCCGTACGCGCTCGTAACTTGACACTGATGAATGTGACAATGACCGGCGTCGACGTCAAGGGGCCTGCGTCAGACTGTGGACGGCACCCCGGTTGTGGACAACCGCGTCACCGTCACGGGGGACGGGCCGCGGCCGGGACGGGCTACTCGGGGCTGACCCCTAGGGCCCCGTAATACTCAGGTCCCATACGAGGTCGAGCCCAGGGTCTGACGTTTCGTGTGGCCTGCGCCACTAGCGTCGAACCGTGACTGTGATCGCGACCGAAAGCCTGAGCAAGCGGTTCCCCAGGGTGACCGCGCTTGACCGGCTGACCATGGACATCGAGCCCGGGGTGACCGGACTCGTCGGGGCCAATGGAGCCGGCAAGTCCACCATGATCAAGATTCTTCTTGGTCTGTCCCCCGCCTCGGAGGGCCGAGCCGCCGTGCTCGGGCTCGACGTCGCGACCAAGGGCGCCGAGATCCGCGAGCGGGTCGGGTACATGCCGGAGCACGACTGCCTGCCGCCCGACGTCTCGGCCACCGAGTTCGTCGTCCACATGGCGCGGATGTCCGGCCTGCCGCCCACCGCCGCGCGGGAGCGCACCGCCGACACCCTGCGCCACGTCGGCCTGTACGAGGAGCGCTACCGCCCCATCGGCGGCTACTCGACGGGCATGAAGCAGCGCGTGAAGCTCGCCCAGGCCCTCGTCCACGACCCGCAGCTGGTCTTCCTGGACGAGCCGACCAACGGCCTGGACCCGGTGGGCCGCGACGACATGCTCGACCTGATCCGCCGGGTCCACTCCGACTTCGGCATCTCCGTGCTCGTCACCTCGCACCTGCTCGGCGAGCTGGAGCGCACCTGCGACCACGTCGTCGTGATCGACGGCGGCAAGCTCCTGCGCTCCAGCTCCACCAAGGACTTCACCCAGAGCACCGCGACCCTCGCCGTCGAGGTGACCGACAGCGACGAACACCCCGACGGCACGCGCGCGTTGCGCGACGCACTCACCCGGCAGGGCATCGAGACCCACACCGGTGGCGAACTGCCCGGCGCGGGGCACATCGTGCTGCTCACCGCCCAGGGCGAGCAGACCTACGACCTCGTGCGCGACGTCGTCGCGGACCTCGGCCTCGGCCTCGTCCGCATGGAGCAGCGCCGCCACCACATCGCCGAGGTCTTCCGGCCGGCCGACGAAGGCGCACAGCAGCCCGAACCACTCGCCCCCGTGGCGGCACAGCAGACGGGAGGCGGCCACGATGACCACTGAGCCCATGCCCACGGACCGCACGTCCACCCGGATCCACAACATCGGCTACCGCCACTACGACGGCGCCCGCCTGGGCCGCGCGTACGCCCGGCGCTCGCTCTTCTCGCAGAGCCTGCGGGGCGCGTACGGACTGGGCCGCTCGGCCAAGTCCAAGGTGCTGCCGATGCTGCTCTTCGTGGTGATGTGCGTCCCCGCGCTCATCATGGTCGCGGTCGCCGTCGCCACCAAGGCGAAGGACCTCCCGCTCGACTACACGCGCTATGCGATCGTCCTCCAGGCCGTGATCGGCCTCTACGTGGCGTCGCAGGCACCGCAGGCGGTCTCCCGCGACCTGCGCTTCAAGTCGGTGCCGCTCTACTTCTCGCGCCCCATCGAGCGCGGTGACTACGTGGCCGCGAAGTTCGCCGCCATGACGTCGGCCCTGTTCGTCCTGACCGCCGCACCGCTCGTCGTCCTCTACGTGGGCGCCCTGCTCGCGAAGCTCGACTTCGCCGAGCAGACCAAGGGATTCGCCCAGGGACTGGTCTCCGTGGCACTGCTGTCGCTGCTCTTCGCCGGCATCGGACTCGTCGTCTCCGCCGTCACCCCGCGCCGCGGCTTCGGCATCGCCGCCGTGATCGCCGTCCTCACGATCTCCTACGGCGCGGTCTCGACCGTCCAGGCGATCGCCGACACCCAGGACAACGGCAGCGCGGAGTCCTGGCTCGGCCTGTTCTCGCCGATCACGCTCATCGACGGCGTCCAGACCGCCTTCCTGGGCGCCACGTCCGCCTTCCCGGGCGCGCACGGCCCCTCGGCCGGCCAGGGCGTGGTCTACCTGCTCGTCGTCCTCGGACTCATCGCCGGCTCCTACGGCCTCCTGATGCGCCGCTACCGGAAGGTCGGACTGTGACTGCCATCAACATCGACCACGTCTCGCGCTGGTTCGGCAACGTGGTCGCCGTCAACGACGTCACCATGACGATCGGCCCCGGCGTCACCGGACTCCTCGGCCCCAACGGCGCGGGAAAGTCCACGCTGATCAACATGATGGGCGGCTTCCTCGCCCCCTCCAACGGCACGGTGACCCTCGACGGGCAGCCGATCTGGCGCAACGAACAGATCTACCGCCACATCGGGATCGTCCCCGAGCGCGAGGCGATGTACGACTTCCTCACCGGCAGCGAGTTCGTCGTCGCCAACGCGGAACTGCACGGCCTCGGCAAGAAGGAGGCGCAGCACGCGCTCGCCACCGTCGAGATGGAGTACGCGCAGGACCGCAAGATCTCGACGTACTCCAAGGGCATGCGCCAGCGCGTGAAGATGGCCTCCGCGCTCGTCCACGAGCCGTCCGTGCTGCTCCTGGACGAGCCGTTCAACGGCATGGACCCGCGCCAGCGCATGCAGCTCATGGACCTCCTGCGGCGCATGGGCGACGAGGGCCGCACCGTGCTCTTCTCCTCGCACATCCTCGAGGAGGTCGAGCAGCTGGCCTCGCACATCGAGGTGATCGTCGCCGGACGGCACGCGGCCAGCGGTGACTTCCGGCGGATCCGCCGCCTGATGACCGACCGCCCGCACCGCTACCTGATCCGCTCCAGCGACGACCGGGCGCTGGCCGCCGCACTGATCGCCGACCCTTCCACGGCGGGCATCGAGGTCGACCTCAAGGAGGGCGCGCTGCGCATCCAGGCCGTCGACTTCGGCCGGTTCACCGCTCTGCTCCCCAAGGTGGCGCGCGAGCACGGCATCCGCCTGCTCACGGTCTCGCCGTCCGACGAGTCCCTCGAGTCCGTCTTCTCTTACCTGGTCGCGGCCTAGTCACGGCGTAGGAGGCCCTGATGTACGACCCCACTGTCGCCCGGCTCACCTACCGGGCTCTGCTCGGCCGCCGCCGTGCGCTGATCCTCTTCGCCCTGCCCGTCCTGCTCGTCGCCATCTCGGCGCTGGTGCGCGGGCTCACGGGCGCCGACGACCAGACCGCGTCCGACGTCCTCGGCGGCTTCGCGCTCGCCACGATGGTGCCGCTCATCGGCGTCATCGCGGGCACGGGCGCGATCGGGCCCGAGATCGACGACGGCTCCGTGGTCTATCTGCTGTCCAAGCCGGTCAAGCGGCCCACGATCATCTTCACGAAGCTCATCGTGGCCGTCGGCGTCACCATGGTGTTCTCCGCCGTCCCGACCCTGATCGCCGGCCTGATCCTCAACGGGAACGGGCAGCAGATCGCCGTCGCCTACACGGTCGCGGCCCTGGTCGCCTCCATCGCGTACGCCGCGATCTTCCTGCTGCTCGGCACGGTGACCCGGCACGCCGTCGTCTTCGGTCTCGTCTACGCGCTCGTGTGGGAGGCCCTCTTCGGCTCGCTGGTGTCCGGCGCGCGCACGCTCAGCGTGCAGCAGTGGTCCCTGGCCGTCGCCCAGAAGGTGGCGGGCGGCGACCTCGTCACCTCGGACGTGGGGCTGCCGCTGGCGACCGTCCTGCTCGTCGGCGTGACCGTGCTGGCCACCTGGTACGCCGGGCAGAAGCTGAGGTCGCTGACCCTGGCGGGCGAGGAGTAGCCCGCCCGCCGGCCGTGCCGGCGTCTTGACGCCACGTTCACCCTCCCACCCGGACACTGGGGGGAGGGTGCGCTGTCCGTACGCGGCCCGAGGAGGACCTGCGATGGCATCCGAGCCGATCCACGAGGGGGACCAGCCCGGCCGGGACGACCACGAGCACGACCACGAGCGCGACTACGACGACCACGACGACCACGACCACGAGCAGGGCGACAGGGCGTGGGACGACGTCGAGCTGGACGCCGACTTCATCCGCGCGGCCGGGACGCAGGAGCCCTCGGCGCGGGCGCGCATGCTCGCGGCCCGCTGGCGCGAGGGCGCCCCGGACCCGCAGCCGTGGCGGTCCGACGAGCCGCCCGCGGGATGGTTCTTCAGCAAGGCCCGGCGCCGCAGACGGCGCCGCCGCTGAGCCCGGATTTATTGGGTGGCGGTGAACGGGCGCGCGAGGCACAGTAGTTGTGTCACCGCCCGCCGGACCCCGAGGCCCGGCGGCCGTCTACCGGGAGAGGAGCGCGACGATGATCAGCAGTAGTCCGTCGAGCTCCCGGCAGGGCAGCCCGAGGCAGGCTCCGGAGTAGTCACTGCACTCCGTCGAGCCCCGCCCACGGGGGTGCTGCCCGGGGCGGCCGCTTCGAGCACGTGCCCTCCGCGGCACGTGGGCCGCCCACCCGGAGGATTGGCCGAGTGGTAAGGCACCGGCTTGCTAAGCCGTGGTCGGGGTGACCCCCGCGCGCGTTCGATCCGCGCATCCTCCGCAAGAACGACAGGCCAGGACAAGGCCGGACCATGCCGGACCGGACCGGCGGGTGCCGGGTGCGGCGTCAGCCGAGCAGGCGCTCCAGGACCACCGCGATGCCGTCGTCCGCGTTCGACGTCGTCACCTCGTCGGCCACGGACTTCAGCTCGGCATGGGCGTTGGCCATGGCCACGCCGTGCGCGGACCAGCCGAACATCGGGATGTCGTTGGGCATGTCGCCGAACGCGATCGTGTGCGCGGCCTTCACGCCGAGGCGGCGCGCCGCGAGCGACAGCCCGGTGGCCTTCGACAGGCCGAGCGGCAGCAGCTCCACGACGCCGGGGCCGGCCATCGTGACGCCCACGAGGTCGCCCGCCACGCTGCGCGCGATCATGGCCAACTCGTCGTCCGTGAGGTCCGGGTGCTGCACGTAGACCTTGTTGAGCGGAGCCGACCACAGGTCCGCGACGTCCGTGAACGGGACGACCGGGAGCGGACCCTCCTGCACCCGGTAGCCGGGCCCGACGATCACCTCGCCCTCGATGCCGTCCCGGCTCGCGGCGATCGCCAGCGGGCCGGTCTCGGCCTCGATCTTGGACAGGGCGAGCCCGGCGAGCTGCCGGTCGAGCGTCACCGATGTCAGCAGCCGGTGCTCCCCGGCGTGGTAGAGCTGCGCGCCCTGGCCGCACACCGCGAGTCCCTCGTAACCGAGGTCGTCGAGGATGTGCCGGGTCCAGGGCACGGCCCGGCCGGTGACGATGATGTGCGCCGCACCCGCCGCGGTGACCGCGGCGAGCGCCTCACGCGTGCGCTGCGAGACCGTGTCGTCGGGGCGCAGCAGCGTCCCGTCGAGGTCGGTCGCGACGAGCTGGTACGGAAAGGCGGCGGCGATCGGAGCGGGCTGGCTCACTTGGGGTTCGGCTCCAGACGGTTCTTGCGTGGGGTTCGGAACGCCTTACTTGGGTTCCAGAACGGTTCGTCCCCCCAGGTACGGACGCAGCACCTCGGGCACTCGCACGGAGCCGTCGGCCTGCTGGTGATTCTCCAGGATGGCGACGATCGTGCGCGGAACGGCGCACAGCGTGCCGTTCAGCGTCGCGAGCGGCTGGACCTTCTTGCCCTCCCGCATCCGGATCGACAGGCGGCGCGCCTGGAACCCGTCGCAGTTGGACGCCGAGGTCAGCTCGCGGTACTTGCCCTGGGTCGGGATCCAGGCCTCGCAGTCGAACTTGCGCGAGGCCGAGGAGCCCAGGTCGCCCGTGGCCACGTCGATCACCTGGAAGGGCAGCTCGAGCGAGGTCAGCCACTGCTTCTCCCACTCCAGGAGCCGCCGGTGCTCGTTCTCCGCGTCCGCCGGGTCGACGTACGAGAACATCTCGACCTTGTCGAACTGGTGCACACGGAAGATGCCGCGGGTGTCCTTGCCGTACGTACCGGCCTCGCGGCGGAAGCAGGGCGAGAAGCCCGCGTAGCGCAGCGGCAGCTGGTTCGCCTCGACGATCTCGTCCATGTGGTACGCGGCGAGCGGGACCTCGGAGGTGCCGACCAGGTAGTAGTCGTCCTTCTCCAGGTGGTACACGTTCTCCGCGGCCTGGCCGAGGAAGCCGGTGCCCTCCATGGCGCGCGGGCGCACCAGGGCGGGGGTGAGCATCGGCGTGAAGCCGGCCTCGGTGGCCTGCGCGATCGCCGCGTTGACGAGGGCGAGCTCGAGCAGGGCGCCGACGCCCGTCAGGTAGTAGAAGCGCGAGCCGGAGACCTTCGCGCCGCGCTCCACGTCGATGGCGCCGAGCGCCTCGCCGAGCTCCAGGTGGTCCTTGGGCGCGAAGCCCTCGGCGCCGAAGTCACGGATGGTGCCGTGCGTCTCGAGGACGACGAAGTCCTCCTCGCCGCCCTGCGGGACGTCCGCGTGCACGATGTTCCCCAGCCGGAGGGCGAGACGCTGGGTCTCCTCCTCGGCGTCGCGCTGCTCGGCCTCGGCGGCCTTCACGTCCGTCTTGAGGGTCTCGCCCTTCTGGAGCAGCTCGGCGCGCTCCTCGGGCGTGGCCTTGCCCATCAGCTTGCTGAGTGCCTTGCGCTCCGAGCGCAGCGCGTCGGCGCGCAGGCCGGAGGACCGGCGGCGCTCATCGGCGGACAGGACGGAGTCGACGAGGGCGACGTCCTCTCCACGGGCGCGCTGGGAGGCGCGAACACGGTCGGGGTCCTCACGGAGCAGGCGAAGGTCAATCACCCCTCAAGGCTACCGGTGCCCGCTTCCGGCTCACGACCCGATATCCGTTGCGTTGCTTTATGCCCTATTTGCCGGAATGTGAATTTAGAGTGGAACGCGCCCGGAAGTGCCCCGGAGCGATCTCTGTGAGCCCTGTGCGACTTCCGTCAAGGAAAAGCCCGCCATTCCCCGAACCGGTGCGGCGGCGGTGCGGTTCCTTGACGTGACTCCCCTGGGGAGCAGGGGATTTGGGGAGGTGCTGTCCACAGGAGGTCCCGCATTCCTCGAGTTATCCACAGGCTGTGCGAGGGGGCTGTGGACTACGGAAGAGATCATTCCGAAAGCCGCATGTGCGGCGAGGGATTCCCGGGGCAAACCCGTTTCGCGCTCACTTTCGGGTGGAAATGCTTCACTCCAAAGAGTTGATCAAAGGAAATGGGTGGACGAGGGGTGACGTGCGGGGCTGTGGAGGGACTTGGGCCCCGTGGGGCGATTTGTCGACCATGTCAGCTGATCCTGTCGACTTGTCCCCAGGTCGAGAAGGCCACCTGTGGATAACTTCTGTGGATGAAGAAAATCCGCTGGTAGGACCGGCTCTGCGGGCAGAGCTCGGCCCCTCTCACCGGTGGACAAACCTCAGAAACGGCCGTCCTGGCAGCGCGCGAGCCAGTCGGACGCCGACACGAACTCACCGTCCGACGTACCGGGCCGCGGTGCCGTCACCTCGGCGGCAGACACCCCCGCGCGCGGGTAGGAGCCGAGGAAGCGCACCTGCGGGCACGCGCGCTTCAGCCCCATGAGCGCCTCGGCGACCCGGCGGTCCGAGATGTGGCCCTCGGCGTCGATCGCGAAGCAGTAGTCGCCGATGCCCGTGCCCGTGGGCCGGGACTGCAGCAGCACCAGGTTGACCCCGCGGATCGCGAACTCCTGGAGGAGCTGCATCAGACCGCCGGGGTGGTCCTCGCGCTGCCAGATGACCACGGACGTCTTGTCCGCGCCGGTCGGCGCCGCGGGCCGGGCGGGACGGCCGACCAGGACGAAGCGGGTCTGCGCGTTCTCCGCGTCGTGGATGTCGGTCACCAGCGGCGTGAGCCCGTAGCGCTCGGCCGCGAAGACCCCGGCGAACGCGGCGTCGTACCGCCCCTCCTGCACGAGCCGTGCCCCGTCCGCGTTGGACGCCGCGGACTCCCAGGCGACGTCCGCGGACAGATGCGTCTTCATCCAGTTGCGGACCTGCGGCTGCGCCGCGGGATGCGCGGTGACCGTCTTGACGTCCGTCAGCCGGGTGCCGGGCCGCACCAGCAGCGCGAAGGTGATGTCGAGCAGCACCTCGCGGTAGATCATCAGCGGCTCGCCCGCGACCAGCTCGTCGAGGGTCGTCGTGATGCCGCCCTCGACCGAGTTCTCGATCGGCACGAACGCCGCCTCCGCCTCGCCGCTGCGGACGGCGTCGAGCGCGGCGGGCACGGACACGACGGGGACCAGCTCCCGGGTGGCCGCCTCCGGAAGCGTGCGCAGGGCGACTTCGGTGAAGGTGCCCTCGGGGCCGAGATACGCGTAGCTGGCTGGCATGACGTCACCCTAATGGGGCTCGCTCCGGCTCGCCGACGGCTAGGGCCTGCCCGGCGGATCATGTCGCGGACGCGGGGTCCGGCACGCCGACCTGCGGCGTTGTCGTCGGTTG
>NZ_WWIA01000133.1 GCF_009870065.1 Streptomyces sp. SID5785
ACGCTCGTCACGGCCCACAAGTGCGGGCACGGCCTCGACCGGCTCGTCGGCCTGGCCGAGGAGCTGACCGCGTACGGCAGCGTGCGCAACGAGGTGCGCGAGGCCCGGTTCGAGCCCGTCGTCCCGCCCGCCGTCGCCGCGCGGCTGCTGCTGCCCGAGGGATCGGGCGCCGTGTACGTCGAACGGCTGCGCCTCCTCGACGGCGTCCCGCTCTCCCTGGACTCCACCTGGCTCGCTCCGGACATCGGGCGACCCCTCCTGGAGCGTGATCTGACCGGGCGCGATCTGTTCGCCCTCATCGAGGAGACGAGCGGCGGCCGGCTCGGCCGCGCCGAGGTGACCGTGCACGCCGTCGGAGCCGACCCGGACACGGCGCGGCTGCTCCAGCTGCCGCCGGGCGCCGCGTTGTTCACCATCGACCGGCTGACCAGGCTCGCCGACGGGCGGCCCGTCGACGCGGAGTCGCTGCGGATCCGCGGCGACCGTTTCACCCTGCGTGCCGTCCTGGAGCGGTCATGACCCCCGACGCCGCGCACCTCGCGGTCCTCGCGTGCGCCGGTCTGGTCGGCGGCATCGGGATCACCGCGCTGGGGCCCGGCGGGGTGATCCCGACCATCGGCCTGTTCCTGTTCTCCGGGCTCGGCCCGTCCGGGGTGGCCGGCACGGCCATCGTCACGCACGTCGCCACCGGACTGCTCGGCACCGCCGCGTACGCCCGCTCCGGCCAGCTGCGCGACCCCGCCACCCGGCGCTGCGCTGCCGCCCTCGCGGGTGCCGCCGTCGCGGGAACGCCGCTCGGGGTGCTGCTCAACACCCGGGTCGGCGGCCGGGGGTTCGGCATCCTGCTGGCCGTGGCGGTGGCGGTCACCGCGCTGCTCGTCCTCGTCCGCGACGCACGTACCGGGAAGGGCGCCGTACCCGCGCCGGACGCCGCCGGGGTGCCGGTGGGCCGCGCGGTCCTGGTGGGGTTCGTGGTGTCGGTGACGGCCGGGCTGTTCGGGCTCGGCGGCCCGATGCTGTCGGTCCCCCTGCTGATCGTGTGCGGCCTGCCCGTCCTGTCCGCGCTGGCGGCCGCGCAGGCACAGTCGGTGGTCGTCGCGGCCGTCGGCTCCATCGCGTACGTCGGCCAGGGCGCCGTCGACTGGGGGCTCGCCGCTGTCGTGGGCGTGCCCGAACTCGCCGGGGTGCTCGTGGGCTGGCGTATCGCCCACGCCCTGCCCGCCCGCCGGCTCACCCGCGCGCTCGTCGTCTGCCTGCTCGTCCTCGCCCCGTATCTGGCCTGGCACGCGTGAAGCGGCGCGCCCGTCGTGACGACGGGCGCGCCGCTCGTGGCCGCCTCATAATGCGGGGCAACCGCACCCCTACCGAAAGGGATCAGGCAGTGGCTACTCGACTCAACCCCTATGTCGCCTTCGACGGCGACGCCCGTCAGGCCATGGAGTTCTACCAGCAGGTGTTCGGGGGCCGATTGGACCTGAACACCTTCGGCGAGACGGGCGCCCCGGGCACCGAGGAGGTGGCCGACAAGATCATGCACGCCCTGCTCGAAACACCCTCCGGCTACACCCTGATGGCCTCCGACACCCCGCCCGGCATGGAGTACCGGCCGGGCGGGAACATCTCGCTCTCGCTCAGCGGTGACGACGCCGACGAGCTGCGCGGCTACTGGGCGAAGCTGTCCGAGGGCGGCGTCGTCGCGGTGCCGCTCGAGAAGCAGATGTGGGGCGATGTCTTCGGCATGTGCACCGACCGCTTCGGCATCGCGTGGATGGTCGACATCACGCAGGAGCAGGGCTGAGCGCCTCCGGCTCCGGGAGCCGTGCCGTGTGCAGCACCGGCCCGGGCGGTCGCGGCACCAGGAACTCCGGCTGATGTTCGTGGGTCCGGCGCGAGAACCAGGTGAGCGTGCCGGACCTGCCGGTGCACACGCCCCAGCCGTCGCTGAGCGCCGCGACCCGCGCCAGTGCCGGATGCAGCACGGCCGCGCCCCGCAGGACCCCGGTGGCCGCGCCGGACACGGCGGTGATCAGATGGCGTCCGTTCCACCACATCTCGACGGCCGTGCCCGCCTCGCCGGCCCGGGCCTCGCCGGACAGCCGCAGCAGGATGTCCACGCACCGGCCGACGGGCCGCGCGTACACGCGCAGACCCCAACCGTGCAGCTGTGCGGACACATCGCGGCCCACGAGCGCGATGTCCTGCGGTGTGACCCCCGCGTCGATGTGGACGTAACGCGGATCCATGCCGTTCATCCTTCCTGCGCAGCGGACTGCCTGCGCCGAAACCGTCATCCTCACTCTGGGTGAATGGGTATGCCGGGAGAGTCACAACCAGCGTCGGGCCATTACTCCGTTCGTGCAACTCGGGGCGGCGGCGGACCGTACGGTGTCCCGATGGCGACGCGGATCATCATCCTCAACGGCGGTTCCAGTGCGGGGAAGTCGGGCATCGTACGGTGCCTGCAGCACCTGCTGCCGGAGCCCTGGCTGGCGCTGGGCGCCGACACCTTCGTCGCCGCGCTGCCCGCGCGCATGCGGTCCGGGCAGGAGGGCATCGACATCGCACCGGACGGCACCGTGCACGTCGGCGAGGCCTTCCGCACCCTGGAGGCCGCCTGGACCGCGGGCGCCGTCACCATGGCGCGGGCGGGCGCGCGGCTCGTCATCGACGAGATCTTCCTCGGCGGCGCCGCGTCACAGCAGCGGTGGCTGTCGGCGCTCGGCGACCTCGAGGTCCTGTGGGTCGGCGTCCGCTGCGATCCCGGCGTGGCCGCCGAGCGGGAGATCGCCCGCGGCGACCGGACCCCGGGCATGGCGGCCGCACAGGCGGCGGCCGTCCACGAGGGCGTGCGCTACGACCTGGAGGTCGACAGCAGCCGCGCGAGCGCGATGAGCTGCGCCCGCGCCATCGTCGACGCCCTGCACTGAGAGGCCGCCGGCCCCGGCCGCGCCGGGGCGTGTCGCGACGGTCCCGTCTGCCGCGCGGGGTCCTGTAGGCCCTATGCGCCGGCGATCGGCTCGCCCGCCGGTCCCTCGTGGTGCGGTGCGGGGTCCCGGGGTCCGGCCGGCCGGCTCTCCCAGCGCTCCAGCCGCCAGCCGTCGGCGGGTGAGCCCGACAGGACGACCAGGCCCGTGTTGTCCAGCGCCTGTCGCGCCGTCCGCGGATCGGTGAGCGCGGCGCGGGCGGCGGCCCAGGTACGGATCGCGGCTCCGTGGCTCACCATGGCCACGGCCTCGGCGCCGCTCTCCGCGGCCTCGGCGACGACCCCGTCGAACCGGGCCAGCGCGGCCGCCCCCGTCTCGCCCCCGGGCATGCGCCGTGCCAGATCGCCGCCGGCCCACGCGAGTGCGGTCGTCAGGTACGTCGTGACGGCCTCCTCGTCGCCGCGCATCTCCAGCTCGCCCGCCTCGATCTCCCGGATGCCGGGCCGTACGAGGATGTCGAGACCTCGCGCACGGGCCAGCGGCGTCGCGGTCAGCCGGGTGCGCAGCAGCGTCGACGCGTACAGGGCGTCGATCCGCTCGCCCGCGAGCGCCTCGGGCAGTGCGTCCGCCTGCCGGATGCCGAGCGGTGTCAGCCCGGGCCCGGGCTCCGCGGTGTCCAGGAGGTGCTTGAGGTTCGAGGAGGTCTGGCCGTGCCGGATGAGCAGCAGACGCATGGAGGGGCCGCCTTCGGGCTCGCGGATGTCTGCCACCACTGTGTCACCCGGCCCGCCGCGGTCCGGGACCAGCCCCGGTGCCCCCGGCGGCGGTGGACCGGGGACCCGCCCCCGATGGGGTGATGGCCGGTGCACCGCCACGACGGGCGGATATGAATGAGCCCGAACACATCCCCCCACACGACACGAACCCCCTGAAAGAGGAGGTTGCCCGATGTCCTCGCAGTCCTCGCAGTCCTCGCAGTCCTCGCGGGCCCCGCTGCCCTTCCGTCTGCTCCTCGGCGCGGCGGCCGGCGCTCTCGCCCTGCTGGCCGTGGTCCCGTCCGCGCAGGCCGCGGCGCCCGGTGAGTCGGTCACGGTCGACCGGGTCGGGCACGTCACCGCCGGCGGCACGGTGTCCCTGTCCGGCACCTACCGCTGCTCGGGCGCCGAGGGACCTGTCTTCGTCTCCTCCTCGGTCCGCGACGCGGAGCAGCCCCGGACGCGCCGTGGCATCGGCGGGACCCGGGCGGTGTGCGACGGGGCGGAGCACGTGTGGCGCAACACGGGCACGGTGCCCGAAGGAGCGGTCGTGCCGGGTACGACCGCCGTCGAGGTCACCGTCTTCGAACTGGCACCCGAGGGTGGCCTGCCCGTGCCGCGCTTCCATGCGGCGCAGCGCCAGGACGTCGTCATGGCCGCCCAGGACTGACGGCGTTCCTGCCGCGGGCCGGCCCTCCGCCGCGCGCATGCGGCACGACGCCGGGTGCCCCGCGCGCGGCAGACCGTGGCCCCGGGCCGGTCCGCTCGTTGGGCAGTCCGTGGTTATCACGGGGAAAACCGTTCCTGCGCCGCGCGACCAGTACGGGGAGCCGGGACGCCAGGCACCGGCGGACACGGCGACGCCGATCTACGACGCGCTCGTGGCGCGCTGGCGTGCGCTCGGCCGGGAAGTGCCACGGCGGCCCGCCGCGGTGGCGGTGGACCGCCGCGCGGAGCCCGCCGATCTGTTCGGCCGGGGCTGAGCCGGACCCCGGTGCCGCACCGCGGGCGGCACCGGCAGGCGTTCCGTCAGGATCTCCGGCGGCCCCCGCGGGGCGGCGGATCGAAGAGATGGCAGGCCGCCCCCGTCGCCACGAGCGCGATGGCGATGAGCATGCCGTGGGCGGTCAGCACGCCGATGCCGAGCAGGACCAGACCGGCCGTCACACCGGCCCAGGCCCGGCGCCGGTCGTACTCGCGCGGGCGCCGGGGTCTGCCCTCCCGCACCGCCCGCACGAAACGGGGGTCGTCGGCCTCCAGACGGGCCTCGATGACGGCGAGTTCGGTGTCTTCACTGTCCAGCATGGTGGTCCCTCTCGCGTCGTGGGCGGCCGGGTTCAGGGGGCGATGACGAAGTAGCGCAGCCACACGTAGAGCGCGGCGATGACGAGGGTGACGGCGGTGACCACGAGGCCGTACCGGCTGAACTGCCAGAAGGAGATGTGCTCGCCCTCGCGGTCCGCGATGCCGATGACGACGACGTTCGCCGACGAGGCGATGACCGTGGCGTTCCCGCCGAGGTCCGCGCCCAGAGCGAACGACCACCACAGCACGTCGGCCCCGCCGTCCGGCACCGAGGCCGCGAGGTGCTCGACCACCGGGCTCACCGAGGCGACGAACGGCACGTTGTCGATGACGGCCGACGGCACCGCCGACCCGAACACCAGGGCCATCGACGTGCCGAACAACCGCCCGTCGGTCGCCTCCGCCGCGGCCCGGCCGAGCTGGTCGAGGGTCCCGGTCCGCACGAGCGCGCCGACCATCACGAACAGCCCGGCGAAGAACGCGAGCGTCGGCCACTCCACGTCGCGCACCACCTGGTGCGCCGAGCGGTGCGCCACGGCGAGCAGCAGCAGCCCGCCCGACATCGCGACGACGGACGGCTCCAGGTGCAGCGTGGTGTGCAGCACGAACGCGGCCATGACCAGCACGATCACGACACCGCTGACGGCCAGCAGCCGGGTGTCCCTGATCGCGTCCGCCGGCCGCAGGTCCGCCGCGGCGGTGGCGCGCGGCGGCGCCTGCCGGAGCACGTCGCGGAACAGGAAGCGGAGCAGGAACGGCAGCACCGCCAGCATGATCAGCACGACCGGCGCCATGTGGAGCAGGAAGTCGTTGAACGACAGCCCGGCACGCGAGCCGATCATGATGTTCGGCGGATCGCCGATCAGCGTCGCCGCTCCCGCGATGTTGCACGCCATCACCTCCGCGATCAGATACGGCGCGATCGGCAGCCCGAGCCGACGGCAGACCAGGATGGTCACCGGAGCGACGAGCAGCACCGTCGTCACGTTGTCGAACCACGGGGACATCACCGCCGTCGCCGCGCACAGCAGCACCATCAGCCGGAACGGCCGGCCGCCGGAGCGCTGCGCCACCCAGATCGCCAGGAACTCGAAGATCCCGGTACGCCGCAGCACGGCGACGATGAGCATCATGCCCAGCAGAAGGAAGAGCACGTTCCAGTCGATCCCGGTGTGCGCCGAGAAGAACGCGTGCTCCGCGTCGGTCGCCCCGATCAGCAGCATCGCCACGGCGCCCCCGAGCGCCGCCGCCACCCGGTGCACCCACTCGGTGGCGATGAGGACGTAGACCACGGCGAAGACGGCCACGGCCAGCCACGTGGTCACATCCATCGGCGGTCTCCCTGAGGTCAGGCGCGGCACCGCTGTCCCCGCTCTCCCACCGTCGCCCGGGCCCCTCCGGCGGCACCATCGGGTCCGCCACCCAGATCCGCGGGGGAGCACCGTGCAGAAGCCGCGCAGAAGCCCGTCCTGATCGCTTATGGGTGCCGGCCCCGATGGACAGACGTCCCGGTCAGCGGCGAGGCTGAACGCAGAGACAGCCGCACCGCGCACGTCAGGAGGTCCCGCACCCGTGTCCCTGTTCTGGCGGATCTTCCTGCTGAACGCCGGCGTGCTGCTCGCCGCCGTGGCCCTGCTGCTGCTCGGCCCGGTGACCGTGTCGACGCCGGTGCTGCTCACGGAGACGCTCATCCTGGCGGCGGGACTGGTCGTCATGCTGACCGCCAACGCGGCCCTTCTGCGCATCGGTCTGGCCCCGCTCCAGCGGCTGACCCGGGCGATGACCACGACGGACCTGCTCAACCCGGGCGAGCGTCCGCTGCCCTCGGGCCACAGCGACGTCGCCGGGCTCATCGAGACGTACAACGCGATGCTGGACCGGCTGCGGGCCGAGCGGGCCGCCAGTGCCTCCCGGGCCCTGTCCGCCCAGGAGGCGGAGCGGCGCAGGATCGCGCAGGAGCTCCACGACGAGGTCGGCCAGACACTGACCGCCGTCCTGCTCGAACTCAAGGGCGCCGCCGACCAGGCGCCGCCTGACCTGCGCGGGGAACTGCACCAGATCCAGGAGACGACCCGCGCGGGCCTCGACGAGGTGCGGCGCATCGCCCGCCGGCTGCGGCCCGGCGTCCTGGAGGAGCTCGGCCTGGTGAGCGCCCTGCGCTCGCTGGCCAACGAGTACACCGACTGGTCGGGGCTCGTCGTGGCCACGCGTGTCGAGCACGGCCTGCCCCCGCTCGGCCACGAGGCCGAACTCGTCGTCTACCGCGTCGCGCAGGAGGCCCTCACCAACGTCGTCCGGCACGCGGGCGCCTCCCGGGCGGAGCTCACGCTGGTGGGCGCGGGTGACCGCGTCGTGCTGCGCGTCGCGGACGACGGGCGCGGCGTCGGTGGGGCGGCCGAGGGCGCGGGTCTGCGGGGGATGCGCGAGCGCGCCCTGCTGGTCGGCGCCGCACTGGCCGTCGGCGTCCCGGCGGGCGGCGGCACCGAGGTACGGCTCGAGGTACCGGCCCGGCGACAGGAGAGTGCGGCATGAACGGCGGTCAGGGCGTGCGCATCCTGCTCGCGGACGACCACGCGCTCGTGCGGCGCGGCGTCCGGCTGATCCTCGACCGGGAGCCGGACCTGACCGTGGTCGCCGAGGCGGGCGACGGGGCGGAGGCCATCGCGCTCGCCCAGGAGCACCGGCCCGATCTCGCGGTGCTCGACATCGCCATGCCCCGTCTGACGGGTCTGCAGGCCGCCCGCGAACTGGCCCGGAGCCGGCCGGGGCTGCGCATTCTGATCCTGACGATGTACGACAACGAGCAGTTCTTCTTCGAGGCGCTCAAGGCCGGTGCCTGCGGCTACGTGCTCAAGTCCGTCGCCGACCGCGACCTCGTGGAGGCCTGCCGCGCGGCCGCCCGCGACGAACCGTTCGTGTACCCGGGCGCGTTGAAGGCGCTGATCCGGGACCACCTGGAGCGGGTGCGGCGGGGCGAGGACGTGCCGGCCCGGCCCATCACGGTCCGCGAGGAGGAGATCCTCAAGCTGGTCGCCGAGGGGTACACGTCGCAGCAGATCGCGGACCTGCTGTTCATCAGCGTCAAGACGGTGGAGCGGCACCGGGCCAACCTGCTGCAGAAGCTCGGGCTCAAGGACCGTCTGGAGCTGACGCGTTACGCGATCAGGGTCGGACTCATCGAGCCCTGAGGACTCCGGCGCCGCCCCGGCGTCGACCGCGGCGCGACGCCGGATCAAGTGTCGTTCTGTTCCGTCATCTCACTCTTCACCCCGCTGTGCGTACTTTGTCGTACGGTAAAGTAACGGTCAAGTGCTGCCGCTCTCCTGAGAGTTCGTCCGCCCGGATGAGTGCAGTGCGCTGTCGTGTTCCGATCGGGGGGGGGAGCCATGGGCCGGTACGGCCGAACCGCGGGCCTCGCCCGCACCCGCGTCCCCCGCATCGACAACACGGCCCGCGACAGCGTCCCCGACGCTCCGTCGCCGAGGGACTGAAGCGCCGGACCTGCCGTATCGACGGCCCGCCGCGCGCCCGTTCCTGACACTCCGTCATCACTGCTCGGCCCGCACCGCTTCCGCGCGCCCCGCCGCACCCGGCACCCGCGCGCCCCGCGGCACCGCCACGCCGACACCGGAACTCCGTCACGCCACGGGCAGCCGCGCGCCGCCCGTCGGCGTCCGCCCGGCCACGCCGCCGCGGCGGACCTGATCACCGGGGGGTAGCTCACCCGTGCACGACACCACCGCACTGCTCATCGAACTCGGCGCTGTCATCCTGGGACTCGGCCTCCTGGGCCGGCTCGCCGCCCGCGTCGGCTTCTCACCCGTCCCGCTCTACCTGCTCGCCGGACTCGCCTTCGGGCACGGCGGCCTTGTGCCGCTGCGCGCCAGCGAGGAGTTCGTCGCCACCGGCGCCGAGATCGGTGTCATCCTCCTGCTCCTGCTGCTCGGCCTCGAGTACAGCGCGTCCGACCTCGTCACCAGCCTCAGGACGCAGTACCCCTCGGGCGTCGTCGACTTCGTGCTCAACGCGACGCCGGGCGCCGTCGCCGCCCTCGTCCTCGGCTGGGGTCCGGTCGCCGCCGTCGCCCTCGCCGGCGTCACCTGGATCTCCTCGTCCGGTGTCATCGCGAAGGTCCTCGGCGACCTCGGACGCGTCGGCAACCGCGAGACACCCGTCGTCCTCGGCATCCTGGTCATGGAAGACCTCGCGATGGCCGTCTACCTGCCGATCCTCACCGCGCTGCTGGCCGGAGCCGGGCTCGCCGGAGGCAGCCTCACCCTGCTGATCTCGCTCGGCACCGTCGGCGCCGTCCTCTTCCTCGCCCTGCGCCACGGACACCGCATCAGCCGGGCCGTGTCGTCCGAGAACGCCGAGATGCTGCTGCTCGTGGTGCTCGGCCTGACCCTGCTCGTCGCGGGCGTCGCCCAGGAACTCCAGGTCTCCGCCGCGGTCGGCGCGTTCCTTGTCGGCATCGCCCTGTCCGGCGAGGTCGCGGAGGGCGCGGGCACGCTCCTGACCCCGCTGCGTGACCTGTTCGCCGCTGTCTTCTTCGTCTTCTTCGGGCTGTCGACCGACCCCGCCGACATCCCGCCCGTCCTGCTGCCCGCACTGCTGCTCGCGCTCGTCACCGCGCTCACGAAGATCGCCACCGGCTGGCACGCGGCCCGGCGCGCGGGCATCAAGACCTCGGGCCGCTGGCGCACCGGCGGCACGCTCGTCGCCCGCGGCGAGTTCTCGATCGTGATCGCGGGCCTCGCCGTGGGAGTCGAACCCCGCATCGGCCCGCTCGCCACCGCCTACGTGCTGATCCTCGTCGTCAGCGGTCCGCTCACCGCCCGCTGGGTCGAGCCGCTGGCCGCCCGACTGATCCCGCGCACCACGGTCGAGGAGCCGGCCGCCCCGCCCGCTGAGCGGCCGGCGCTCGCCGCGGCCGGGGCGCCCGACCGGACGTGACGCCTGCCCGGGCTGCTTCCCGGACCGCCTCCCGGGCTGGTGCGCGGACTACTTCGCGGAGTTCTGGTCGGCGTCGAGCGCGGCGACGTCCGCCAGGGTGCGCGCCGCCTGCGCCGGGTGGATGAGCCACTTCAGGTGGCTGCCCGGCAGCGTCCGGACGTCGTAGGGGTTGTCCGGGGTCAGGGCGTCGCCCTCGCGGATCAGCCGGTCCTGCGCGGCGAGCGGCATGCTGGCGTCGTCCGCGAGCCGCACGAACGTCCGCGGGATCCGGCCCCAGGTCGCCGCCTGCGCCCGGTCCGCCGTGCCGCCGACGTCCAGGTTCTCGTCGGGCTGCAACGTGTTGAGGAACGTCAGGAACTCCTCGTCGGTGGCGTCCGCGGCGAAGGCGGCCCGGAAGGCGGCCAGTGCCGCCGGGTCGGCGGTACGGAAGTTGACCCGGAGGAGGCCCAGTTCGGCGGGGTTCCCGGCGAGCGCGAGGGCGAGCGAGCCCGGGTCGACGGAGGCCATCTCCGGCTCGGCGTAGTAGTCCTGGACATCGAGCTCGACCGGACACCAGGCGGAGACGTACACGAGACGGTCGATCAGGTCGGGGCGGGCGTTGGCCGCCGCCGTCACCGTGACGCCGCCGCGGCTGTGCGCCAGCAGGATCACCGGCCCGTTCTGCCGGGCCCGCTCCAGGACGCCGATCAGGTGCGCGGCGTTGTCGGCGAGCGTGACGCCCTTGATGGAGCCAGGCGCCGAGGCGAGCGCCGCCATGTCCTGCGGGGCCTGGTAGGCCTCGGTGTAGGTCGCGGCGAAGCCGTGCCCCGGCAGGTCGACCGCGACCGAACGGTGGCCGAGCAGCCCGAGTTCGGCCTGAAGCGGCGCGAACGAGAAGGAGTTCGCGAACGCTCCGTGGACCAGGACGAAGGTCGGTTGCATCTGCGGCTCGCTCTCTGTTCGGGGCAGGCGGACGCCCGACGCGGACCCGGCTCCGCACGCTACTCAGCAGATGATCATGAGCGCCACCGGAATACGCGTCTTCACTTGTGCAGGGTGAGAGACGGCCGCCGGGTGCGGTCGCCGAGTGCGTACACCGACCGAGTACACCGTGTGCGGTCATCGGGACCGGCCGCCGCGCTCGGTCACCCGACTGCCGCGCCCCGGGCGCGCCCCGGCCCCCGCGATGGCACGGTGAGAACGTGGTTGTCGCCGCGCACCGTTCATCCCCCCGGCGGGCGCGGCGGCCCACCCTCCGCCGGTCCCAGGCGTTCTCAGCCGGACTCAGGCGTTCTCAGGCGTTCCCGGCCTCGGGCCGCCGGGCGAACAGCTGCATGGCCGCGTGCCGGGTGTCCGCCACGTGCGCGCGGGCCAGCTGCTCGGCCCCCGCCTCGTCACCGTCCCGGATCGCCGCGAGGAGCCGCTCGTGCGCCCCGCACATCGGTTCCCCGTCGGACTGTGCCGACGTGATCCGGAACAGCCGGCGCAGCCGCGAGTCCAGCGGAGCCATCACGTCGACCAGCAGCGGATTGCCGGACAGCTCGACGATGCGGCGGTGGAAGTCGGCGTTGAGCGAGACCACCGTGCGCAGCCGGCCGGACTCGGTGGCCCGCCGCGCCCGCTGCAGCAGCTTCTCCAGGTCGCGCAGCTGCTCGGGATCCGCCGCGCGCGCGACCAGCCGGGCCGCGAGGCCCTCCAGGTTCTCCCGGATGTCGAAGAGGTGGACCGCGTCCTGCGCGCCGAACCCGGCGACGACCGAACCGCGGCGCGGCTGCACCGTCAGGAAGCCCTCGGACGCGAGCCGCTGCATCGCCTCGCGCACCGGTACCCGGGAGACGCGCAGCTCCTCGGCGAGTTCCCGCTCGACCAGCCGCCTCCCGGGCGGGTACTGCGCCTCGATGATCCGCTCGCGCAGCTCCACGTACACGCGCTCGCGCAGGGACAGGTGCGCGTCCCCGATCGCGGTGTCGGCGGTGGCGCGGGACGTCGGCATGGCAGGAGCTCCAGGCGGGGTGCGGTCGGGGCGGGCGTGCGCAACCGATCTTCGCAGACCCGCCCGTGCGCCCGGACCTCAGGCGCCGACGGTCCCGTCGACGCCCTCGCGCAGGAAGTCCGCGTGCCCGTTGTGCCGGCCGTACTCCAGGAGCACGTGCACCATCACCATCCGCAGCGACACCTCTTCGTCCCACCGCGGCTGGTACCCGGCCAGGTCCAGGGACGGCGCGGCCGCCTCGATCCGCCGCGCGTGCGCCACCTCGGCCTCCCACGCGGCGAACGCCTCGGCCCGGGTCGACGTGCGCGCGTCGTACGCCGCCTGGAAGTCGGCCTCGTCGGACCAGACGAGCGGCACGTCATGATCCTCGAACACGCGGCGGAACCAGGTGCGTTCGACCTCCGCCATGTGCCGGACCAGGCCGAGGAGCGACAGCGTGGACGGTGGCATCGACCGCTGCCGCAGCTCCTCGTCGCTCAGCCCCTCGCACTTCATGGCGAGCGTCGCGCGGTGATAGTCGAGGAACGCCCGCAGCGTCTCCCGCTCGTCCCCGAAACTCGGCGGCCCCACCCGGTGGTCGACGCTCACTCTCGGCCCTGCCCCTCATCCGTGCCTGCGGTGATCAACGGCAAGTATCCCCGCCCGTACGGCGGGCCGCTCCCAGGGGCGGCTTCCGCGCTCCGCGAACACGGCGGACTCCCGCGGCCGCACTGCGGAGAAACCGCCCCGGACGCGGCAGGGTCGAGCCATGACCGACCCCTCCGAGCCGTCCGCGTCCTCCTCCGTCTCCGCGTCCCCGTCGCCGACCGTCCTGCATTCCGTGCGGGCGGGCCCCGTCCGCCTCGCCTGCCGGGTGACCGGCCCCGCGCACGCACCCCAGGACGGGCCGCCGCTCGTCCTCCTGCACGCCCTCGGCGAGGATTCCCGCGACTGGGCCGGCGTCACACCGGCCCTCGCCGCGACCCGCCGGGTGCACGCGCTCGACCTGCGGGGACACGGCGCCAGCGACCGGCCCGGCAGCTACGCCCTGGAGGCCGTGCGCGACGACGTCCTCGCCTACCTCGACGCGGCCGGCCTGGACCGGATCGATCTCGTCGGGCACTCGATGGGCGGCGTCGTGGCCTGCCTGCTCGCCGCGCACCGGCCGCACCGGGTGCGCCGGCTCGTCCTCGAGGACGTACCGCTGCTGCGGCCGCGCGCACCGCGTCCC
>NZ_WWIA01000134.1 GCF_009870065.1 Streptomyces sp. SID5785
GGTCGAGCAGGGCGGCGGCCCGCGGGTTGCCGCGCAGGGCGCGCAGCGCGGAGAGGTCGTCGGCGCCGGGCCGGTGCCCGGCCGCGAGGGCGTCCGCCAGGAGGCTCAGGTACCCCGTGACGGTCCCGGGCAGGGCGGCCCGGTAGCGGGCGAGGTCGGCGAGCAGGAAGGCCCGCAGGCGGGCGTTCTCGCGTGCGGCCTCGTCGACGGACTCGGCGAGCCGGAGGCAGTCGCGGACGTCCTCGTCGGGAGCGGGGGTGGGGTGGAGGGCGAGGGCGAGGGCGCGTCGGAGCACACGCAGCTCTTCAGCACCGAACGCCATACCGCCGCGGTTTCCGTAGGGCGTGGGCATGAACCGACAATACGGTCCAATCAGACAAATTTAATGAATTCCGGTTCGCTGGCGCGGCGAACGGCGCTCACGGGGTGCGCCGGGCCCTGATCCGTCGTATCCCGAGCGCGGCCGCCACGGCCGCGACGACTCCTCCCACGGCCAGCGCCGCGAGCACCGCGGTCGTCCCGCCGCCGGGGCCGTCCGGAGCGGGCGCCGCCTTCTCCGCGGGCTCCACGAGCGGGCCGCCGGTGATCTCGGTGCTGATCGGCACCGTGTTGTCGCCCGGGTGCGGGTCCTTCGCGGGGCGGGTGCTGTGCAGCGCGACCGCCGCCCGGCCCTCGGCGCCGCGCACCCGCCGGTCGAGCCGCAGCCGCAGCGTCGTCCGCCAGGTCTCGCCCGGCTCCAGCGCGCGGCCCGGACCGCAGGTGTACGCGCCGCCGCCGAGGCGCCCGCACTCCCACTCCCACTCGAGCTCGCCGTCCGGGTCCGGCGGCGGGGTCGGCTCCACGACCGCGGTGCCCTCCGGCGGCGTGATCTCCAGGGAGGAACCGAAGACCCGGCCGGGGCCCGCGTTGCGCAGCGTGAACGTGACGTCGGTCGTCGAGCCGGTGCGGCCTGCGACCCGGCCGGCCCCGGCGACCAGGTCGGCGGTCTGCGTCGTGGAGAGCCTGACCTCGCCGAGGCCGAACTCCTCGCCGAACGTCCCGCCGTCGCCGGCGACCGGGCGGACCGTCAGCTCCGGGCCCGTGCCCCGCTTCATGCCCGGATCGAGCTCCGTGGTCAGCGCGGTCGGGGGGTCCTCGCCGTTTCCGGTCGGGCCCGACAGGTAGGCGTCGTACTGGAACGAGCCGTTCACCGTCGCGTCCGGCACCTCGACCCGGACCGGCGAGGCGAACGCGTAGGTGCGGCCCGGGTCCAGCGTCCCGTCGAACCAGCAGTAGGCCGCGCGCGTGTCCGCGTACCAGCAATTGCGGTGGTCCGTACGGAAGTCCAGCCGCGCGCTGTTGAACGAGACGCCGAAGCCGTGCGCCGGGACGCGGCCGACGTTGCGCACGCGCGGGGTGAACTCGACGGTGCTGCCCGGCGCGAGGCCCCGCAGCGGCTTGTCCACGTGCTCGCGCAGGTCGGGTCCCGCGACCCACACCTCGGTCGTGAACGACGCGTCCGCGCGGCCGGGCGCGCTGAACGTGTAGCGGATCGTGCCGTGGTCGCCCGCGTGGGAGCCCGGTGCCGCCTCCACGTACAGGGCGTCCGGGTAGCTGTGCTTCCCGCGCGTGAGGGTGCCCAGGTCGCAGGTGAAGGACAGGGCCGTCCACACATGGTCGCCGCACGCGCGCCGGGTGCGCAGGCGGGCGGTGCCGTCCAGGTCCGTGGCGTCGACCTTCAAGGTCGCCCCCGGCAGGGTGGCGAGGCCGCCGCCGGGCTGCGGGTCCAGCCAGATCCGGTAGCCGCCGCTCGGGCCGACGCCGCGCTCCGTCAGGTACGCGTGCGCGGGCACGCGTACCTCGACGGCGGGCCCGGCGGCCCGCGCGGGGGACGCCGGAAGCAGGCCCAGGGCCGGCACGAGCAGGGCCAGGGCCGCCGCGGCGGCCCTGCGTGTCGCGGTCACGCGTGCGGTCTCCCCTGGAGGACGGAACGAGGCGGCGCTGCGGGCGTGGGGCTCAGGTGCGCGAGACGTTCCGCTCGTAGACGAGGCGCAGGCCGATCAGCGTCAGCCACGGCTCGTGCTCGTCGATCGTCGACGCCTCGCCGAGCACCATGGGCGCCAGGCCGCCGGTCGCGATGACCGTGACGTCGTCCGGGTCGCTCGCCAGCTCGCGCGCCATCCGCTGCACGACCCCGTCGACCTGGCCCGCGAAGCCGTACACGATGCCCGCCTGCATGGCCTCGACCGTGTTCTTGCCGATGACACTGCGCGGCCGGGCCAGCTCGATCTTGCGCAGCTGGGCGCCGCGCACACCGAGCGCCTCGACGGAGATCTCGATGCCGGGGGCGATGACGCCGCCCGCGTACTCGCCGCGCGCGGACACCGCGTCGAACGTCGTGGCCGTGCCGAAGTCGACGACGATCGCGGGGCCGCCGTAGAGCTCGACGGCCGCGACCGCGTTGATGATGCGGTCGGCGCCGACCTCCTTGGGGTTGTCCATGAGGATCGGGACGCCGGTCTTGATGCCGGGCTCGACCAGGACGGCCGGGACGTCGCCGTAGTAGCGGCGGGTGACCTCGCGCAGCTCGTGCAGGACCGAGGGGACGGTCGAGCAGATGGCGATGCCGTCGATGCCGTCGCCGAGCTCGTCGCCCAGCAGCGGGTGCATGCCCATCAGGCCCTGGAGCAGGACGGCGAGTTCGTCGGCGGTGCGGCGGGCGTCCGTGGAGATGCGCCAGTGCTCGACGATCTCCTCGCCGTCGAACAGGCCGAGGACGGTGTGGGTGTTGCCCACGTCGATGGTCAGCAGCATGTCGGCGTGATCACTTCGCTTCGCGCAGGTCGAGGCCGATGTCGAAGGTCGGCGACGAGTGGGTGAGCGCGCCGACGGCGAGGAAGTCGACGCCGGTGCGTGCGTACGTCGCCGCGTTCTCCAGGGTGAGCCGGCCGGAGGACTCCAGGAGGGCGCGGCCGTCCGTGAGGGCGACGGCCTCCTCGGTCTCCACCGGCGTGAAGTTGTCCAGGAGGATCAGGTCGGCGCCCGCGTCCAGGACCTCGCGCAGCTGGTGCAGGGTGTCGACCTCGACCTCGACGGGCAGGCCGGGGAAGCGGTCGCGGACGGCCTGGAAGGCCTGCGCGACACCGCCGGCGGCGACCACGTGGTTGTCCTTGACCAGCGCGGCGTCGGACAGCGACATGCGGTGGTTGACGCCACCGCCCATCCGGACCGCGTACTTCTCCAGGGAGCGCAGCCCCGGGGTCGTCTTGCGGGTGTCGCGGACCTTCGCCTTCGTGCCCTCGATCGCGTCCGCCCACGCGCGCGTGGCGGTGGCGATGCCGGACAGGCGGCACAGGAGGTTGAGCGCGCTGCGCTCGGCGGTGAGCAGGTCGCGGGTGCGGGTGGTGACCGACAGGAGCGGCTGCCCGGCGGTGACCCGGTCGCCGTCCTCGGCGTGCCGCTCGACCTCGAACTCGTCGGTGGCCACGACGGAGATGACGGCCTCGGCGACGCGCAGGCCCGCCACGACGCCGTCCTCGCGGGCGGTGAAGTCGGCCGTGGCGACGGCGTCCTCGGGGATCGTGGCGACGGTGGTGACGTCCACCCCGCCGTCGAGGTCCTCGGCGATCGCCATGTGGGCGATGTCCTCGATCTCGACGGGGTGCAGACCCGCGTCGAGGAGGAGCTGGGCGAGCGACGGGTCGAGGCCGCACTCCATCGCGTCGTCGGCGTCGTCGTGCGCGCAGCCGCAGCTGTCGCCGCAGGCGTTCGCCAGGGGGAGGTCGGGGGTGGCGCTCACGTCGGTCACTGCTCCTGAGGGGTCTGAGCCGTTGCGGGGAAGTCTGCGGTCTCGGTGGTGTGTGTGGCCAGAGTGCGGTCCGGGTTGAGCCGGACGACGATGTGGCGGCGCCAGTTCTCGTCGTCCCGGTCCGCGTGGTCCTCGCGCCAGTGGCAGCCGCGGGTCTCCTCGCGGCGGCGGGCGGCGGCGACCAGGACGCGGGCCACGCACAGGAGGTTGGTGGCCTCCCAGGTGTCGACGCCCGGCTCGGACGTCTTGCCGTTCTCGGCGAGGGCGCTCGCGGCCTCGGCGTGCAGCCGGCCGAGCCGGGCCGCGGCCCCGGCGAGCGAGTCGGCGGAGCGCAGCACGCCCGCGCCCTCGGTCATGACGCGCTGGATCGTGAACCGGGCCTCGGGCGGCATCAGCGGGTGCTGCGGGGTCTGCGGCTGCGGCACCGGGACCGGCACGCGCGCGTGGAGGCCCTCCGCGGCGGCCCGGTGCTGGATGTCGGCGGCGATCCGCTCGGCGTAGACCAGGCCCTCCAGGAGGGAGTTGGAGGCCAGCCGGTTCGCGCCGTGGACGCCCGTGCAGGCGACCTCGCCGCACGCGTACAGGCCCGGGATGGTGGTGCGGCCGTGCAGGTCGGTGCGGACGCCCCCGGAGGCGTAGTGGGCGGCCGGTGCGATCGGGACCGGCTCGGTGACCGGGTCGATGCCATGGGCGCGGCAGGCGGCCAGGATCGTCGGGAAGCGCTGCTCCCACATCTCGGCGCCGAAGTGCCGCCCGTCCAGGTACATGTGGTCGGTGCCCTGTTCGAGCATGCGGCGCGTGATGCCCTTGGCGACGATGTCGCGCGGGGCCAGCTCCGCGAGCTCGTGCTGCCCCACCATGAAGCGCACGCCGTCGGCGTCGACCAGGTGGGCGCCCTCGCCGCGGACCGCCTCGGAGACGAGCGGCTGCTGGCCCTCGGCGTCCTTGCCGAGGAAGAGCACGGTGGGGTGGAACTGGACGAACTCCAGGTCGCTGACCTCGGCGCCCGCGCGCAGGGCGAGCGCGACGCCGTCGCCGGTGGACACGTGCGGGTTCGTCGTCGCCGAGAAGACCTGGCCCATGCCGCCGGTCGCGAGGACGACGGCCGGGGCGAGGACGGCGCCGACGCCGTCGTGCTGGCCCTCGCCCATGACGTGCAGGGAGACGCCGGCCGTGCGGCCGTCGGCGTCCATGAGGAGGTCGAGCACCAGCGCGTTCTCGACGGTGCGCACGCCTCGCGCGCGGACGGCCTCGACGAGGGCGCGCGAGATCTCCGCTCCCGTCGCGTCGCCGCCCGCGTGGGTGATGCGGCGGCGGTGGTGACCGCCCTCGCGGGTGAGCTGGAGCTCGCCCGCCTCGGTGCGGTCGAACTCGGCGCCGCTGTCGATGAGCCGGCGCACGGCGTCGGGCCCCTCGGTGACCAGCGTGCGCACCGCGCGCTCGTCGCACAGGCCGACGCCCGCGACGAGGGTGTCGTCGAGGTGCTGCTCGGGGGTGTCGCCCTCGCCGAGCGCGGCGGCGACGCCGCCCTGCGCCCAGCGCGTGGAACCGTCGTTGAGGCGGGCCTTGGTGACGACGACGGTGCGCAGCCCCGCCGCCTCGCAGCGCAGCGCGGCGGTCAGTCCGGCGACGCCGGAGCCGACGACCACGACGTCCGCGTCGAGGGACCAGCCGGGCGCGGGCGCGTGCAGCCGTATGCCGGTTCCTGTGCCTGTTCCTGCAAGGGCGCTCATGGGCGGGCTCCGAACGTCAGGGGCAGATTGTCGATCAGGCGGGTGGTGCCCACGCGGGCGGCGATCGCGAGGACCGCCTCGCCCTCGAAGCCGTCGGTCACGTCCGTGAAGTCGGACGGGTCGACGAGGGCCACGTAGTCGAGCTCGGCCGGGGGCCGCATCCGGGCGGCCGCGTCCAGGACCTGCCGGGCCGCGGCGAGCACGGCGGCCGGGCCCCCCGGT
>NZ_WWIA01000015.1 GCF_009870065.1 Streptomyces sp. SID5785
CGGCGCCGGTCAGGTCGGCGGCGACGAGGAGCGCGCCGCGCAGGGTGGCGCCGCGCAGATCGGCCTTGCGCAGCCGGGCGCCGACGAGGTCGGCGCCCCGGTGGTCGGCGCGGCGGCCCGGCACCCGGGCCCGGACCAGCTCGCTGGCCTCCAGCAGCAGGGCGTTGACCCCGGCGCGGATCGCGGGCACGTCGGCGGCGAGCAGGTCCTGCGCGCTCGCGCGCGTGAGCTGTTCGATCTCGGTACGGGAGCGGTGCGCCGCCTCGTGCACGGGGCGGGCCCGCGGCATGTCGAGCACGTCGCTCAGGTACCAGAGCAGTTCGTGCAGCTGGCGCATGACGGGGAAGACGTCGTACATCTCGCGGGCGGTGCCGGGACGCTCGCGCCAGCTCACGCCGCCGTAGGTGACCCGGGAGATCTTCTGCCCGGCCCCGAAGCAGTCGAAGACGGTGCATCCCCGGTACCCGCTCTCGCGGAGCGAGGCGTGGATGCCGCACCGGAAGTCGTCCTTCAGGTTTCTGCACGGCGTGCCGGCGGCCTTGTTCGCGGCGAAGTCGTGGGACCTGGAGAAGGGAAGCGCCACACAGCACAGCCCGAAACAGTCCCCGCAGTCGGCGACGAGGTCGAGCCGACGGGCGCCGGCGGGCGGGGTGGCGGGGTCGGGAGAGTTCACGCCCCCATTGTCGCCGACGCACCGCGGCCCCCGGGCCGGTCCGGCCCTGTGCCAGGATCGCCGCCATGGCCCTCTCCACGCGCGTGTCACCCGCCGTCCCCGGCCGGGAGCGGAGGACGTCGCCATGAGCACTCCGCTGGAGCGCGCCGGGGCCGTGCTCACCGCGGCGGGCCTCGAGGACGCGGGCGGCTGGGGCGCCGCGGCCCGGGCCCTGCCGGTGCGCGCGGCGCTGCGCCCGGTCGTGGCGGGCACCGCGGAGCCGACCGCCGTGGTGCGGCTCGACGGACCCGATCCGTCCGGCGCCACCGACACGGAGTGGTTCCGGCTGGCCGAGGAACACGGCCTGTTCGCGCAGGAGGACGGCGGCTTCCTGGTCACGCTCGGGCCCGGGCTCGGCGGCTGGTTCCGGGTCCGGCTCGGGGAGCGGTGGCGGCTCGCCGAGGTGCTGCGCAGCGCGCCGGACAGCCCCGAGTTCCTGACGCTGTCGGCGGACGGCCGCACGCTGATCGGCGTCACCACCGAGGAGTACGCGATCTGGCTGATCGTGGTCGCCGATCTCCCGGCCCACCAGGAACGCCGGGCCCGGAGCCTGGCCCGCGAGGAGACCGAGGAGGAGCGGGACGCGGAGTGGGAGAAACTGTTCGGCCGCCTCCGGATCCCGGAGCGCACCCGGGAGCAGTGGGCGCTCGGCCTCCTCTCGAACCCGGCCCTCCCGGACGCCCTGCGACCCGCCCTCATGCACCGCACCCACCGCTTCCACGGCCCGGCCCTACGACCGGAGGAGATCGACCGGCTGATCGCCGACCCGGACTGGCCGGTACGCCGCGCGCTCGTCGACACCGGTGCGCAGCCGCTCACGCCCGATCAGTGGAGCCGGCTCGTCCTCGGCGAGGAGGACGACCGGCACCGCTGGATCCTGCTCACGATCGCCGTGGACCGCCGAGCCGCCCTGACCCCGGCCGCCTGTGAGCGGCTCGCCACGGATCCGGTCACGCGGGTGCGCGCGGAGACGGCTGCGCTGACCGGCCTGCCCCACGCCGTGGCCCGCGTCCTCACCGCCGACCCGGTGCCCGAGGTCCGGGAGCGCGCCTGCGCCGCCGCCTGGCCGGGGCTCGGCGCGGACGAGCGCCGCACCCTCATGGCCGACCCCGATGCGCGGGTCCGCGCCGCCGCCCGCAGGTTGCATCACCGTACGCACCCGGTGCCGCTCTCCGTGTTCGAGAGCGGTGACCTGGGCGACGCGGCCCGTGCGGTCGCCGGCTGCGCACTGGAGCCGGACCTGGCCCTCCTGCTCTCCCGGCATCCGGACGCCGCCCTGCGCCGCGCGCTCGCCGAGAGTCCCGGGCTGCCCCCGGAGCTGGTCGCGGTGCTGGCCGCGGACCCCGATGCGGAGGTCCGGAACACGCTCGCGCTCCGCCCCGACCTCACGGAGGAGCAGCGGGGCGCCATCGCGTACGACGTGGACCTGTCGGGCCTGTCGCATGCGCTGGACTGGGTGCGGGAGCTGCACGGCGACCCGGCGGCCATGCGGCGGCTCGCCGCGTCCGCGCACCCGCTGGTCCGCCGGTCCGTGGCGCGCGCCCGGCGGCTGCCGCCGGACGTCGTCGACCGGCTCGCCCACGACGAGGACCGCGTCGTCCACCTGTTCCTCGCCGAGTCCTGCGACGACGCGCCCCCCTGGCTGCTGCTCCAGGTCTGGCGCTGGTGGGACGGCAGTCTGTCCTTCCCGGGCCGGCCGCGCACGCACCCGAACTTTCCCCGGGCCGGGCTGCTGCGGTACGCCACTGCGCCCGAGGCGCGGCTGCGCCGGCTCGCGCTCGCCGACCCGGACTCCACGGCGGAGCTCGTCGAGCGGTTCTCGCTCGATCCGGACGTCGAGGTGCGCCGGGACGCGGCCGCGGACCCGCGGCTGAGCCGGCTGGGGGCGGTCCGGCTCCTCGACGATCCGGATCGCGTGGTGCGCGCCGCCGCCGCGCGCAGTCCGCGGCTTCCCGCGCGTGTGCTCGTCGCCCTGCTGCGCGACCGGGAGACGGCCGGGGACGCGGCCCGGAACGCGGCGATCCCGCCCGGCGTCATCCGGAGGATGGCCGGGCGGGATCGTCCGGGGAGCGGTCGCGCGCCCCGGTGACGGCGGGCCGGGTCAGTCGGCGGCCGGCTCCAGGCGCAGCGAGACCGAGTTGATGCAGTAGCGCTGGTCCGTCGGCGTGGGGTAGCCCTCGCCCTCGAAGACGTGGCCCAGGTGGGAGCCGCAGCGGGAGCAGCGCACCTCGGTGCGGACCATGCCGTGGGAGCGGTCCTCGATCAGCTCGACGGCCGCGTTGTCCTTCGGGTCGTAGAAGGACGGCCAGCCGCAGTGCGACTCGAACTTCTCGGTGGACGTGAAGAGCTCCGCGCCGCAGGCCCGGCAGGAGTAGACGCCCTGCGTCTTCGTGTCCGTGTACTCGCCGGTGAAGGCGGGCTCGGTGCCGGCCTGGCGCAGTACCGCGTACTCCGCCGGGCTCAGCTCCTCGCGCCACTGCTCGTCCGGCTTCTCGACGTCGTACGACATGTGCCTCATCCCTCCAGGTGGCTCAGGATCCGCGGGCCGAGGTCCGTGACGTCGCCCGCGCCCATGGTGAGAACGAGATCATCGGGCTTGGCCATTCCGCGATCGCGGCGAACGGCGGACGGCTGATCAAGACGCTCGGCGACGAGGTCCTGTACGCCGCCGACGAC
>NZ_WWIA01000135.1 GCF_009870065.1 Streptomyces sp. SID5785
CGCAGGGGGTGCGGGCGGGTGACCGCGTGGACGTCATGTCCCGTACCCGGTACGAGTGGACGCGCGCCGCGTACGCGCTGTGGTGCCTGGGCGCCGTGGTCGTGCCGATCTATCCGACGTCGTCCACGGAGCAGGTGCGGGGCATCCTCCAGGACACGGGCGCGGTGGGCTGCTTCGTGGAGAACGAGCACAACGCGATGACGGTGGCCGCGGCGCACGGCCCGGCCGGTGCCATCCACCGGCTGTGGCAGCTCGACGCGGGGGCGCTGGACGAGCTGGTCGCCGACGGCGGTGCGGTCCCCGACGAGCTGGTGCACCGGCTGCGGTCGGCGGTGCGTCCCGGGGACACGGCGCTGATCTGCTACACGTCCGGGACGACGGGCAGGCCCAAGGGCTGTGTGATCACGCACGCGAACATGGCCGCCGAGTGCGACACGCTCGCCGTGGGCTGGCGCAGTCTGCTGGCGCGGCCGGGCGAGGTGCCGTCGCTGGTGGCGTTCCTGCCGCTCGCGCACTGCTACGGCCTGATGGTGGTGATCAGTTCGGTGCGGGCGGGGGTGGACGTGGCGTTCCAGCCCGATCCCTCGCCGCACGTGCTCCTTCCGATGCTGGCCTCGTTCCGGCCGACGTTCCTGTACGCGGTGCCGTACGTCTTCGAGCGGCTGTTCCGCAGCGCCAGGCTGAGGGCGCGTCAGGAGGGGCACGCCGCGCTGTTCGAGCGGGCGGTGCGGACGGCGGTGCGGTTCGCGGAGGCCGAGCAGCGGCGGGCGGCCGGACTCGGGCACGGGCCGGGGCCGCGCCTGCGGCTGCGGCACGCGGTGTACGACCGGCTGGTGTACGCGAAGGTGCGGGCGGTGCTCGGCGGCCGGGTGCGCAACGCGGTCTCGGGCGGCTCGCCGCTGGCCCGCGAGCTCGGTCTGTTCCTGGCGGGATGCGGGATCACCGTGTACGACGGCTACGGCCTGACCGAGACGGCCGCGGCGGTGACCGCGCAGCCGGTGGGCGCGGTGCGGCACGGCACGGTCGGCCGGCCGCTGCCCGGCAACGCGGTGCGGATCGCGGCCGACGGGGAGATCCTGGTGCGCGGCGACGTGGTGTTCGCGGGGTACCACAACGATCCCGCGGCGACCCGGGAGGTGCTGCGGGACGGCTGGTTCACCACGGGGGACCTGGGCCGGCTCGACGACGACGGCTATCTCGTGATCACCGGCCGCAAGAAGGACATCATCATCACGAGCGGCGGCAAGAGCATCTCGCCGCTGACGCTGGAGGAGGAGCTGCGGGCGCATCCGCTGATCTCCGGCTGTCTGGTCGTCGGTGACAACCGCCCGTTCGTCGCGGCGCTGATCACGCTGGACCAGGAGGCGGTGGCGAGCTGGCTGGCGCTGAAGGGGCGGGCGCCGGACGATCCCGCGATCCTGGTGACGGACGAGGAGCTGCTCGGCCATGTGCGGCGGGCGGTGGCGCGGGCCAACACCCGGGTGTCGCGGGCCGAGTCGATCCGTGCGTTCCGGGTGCTGCCGGGTGAGTTCGGGATGCTGGACGGTCTGCTGACGCCGTCCCTGAAGATCCGCCGGGCGGCTGCGATCGAGCGGTACGCGGCGGAGATCGACGAGCTGTACGGGGTGCGCCGAGGGCGCGGCGCCCGGCGCTGAGCCGCCGGGGGCGCCGTCCGGCCCCGGGGAGGGGGCCGGACGGCACCGGACCGTACGGGCCGGTCAGCGCCGGGCGTTGGGCTCGGGCTTGCCGTTGATCACGAACTGCGAGCCGGGTTCGACGAGCACGTCGCCGTCCCGGGAACCGCTGATGGTGACGTCGGTGAGCGTCGCGCTGCCGCGTGCGCCGCCCATGGCGAGGATGCCGGAGCCGTTGTTCGACCGGGAGACCGACACGTTGTCGATCTTCACGTCGGGGATGGCCCCGCCGCCGGTCTTGAACTGGATGCCGTCGTACGTCGAGTCGTGGATGTCGGTGTCGCGGATCGTGACGCCGGGGATGTCGGGGCCCTGCGCGAAGAGGGTGATCGCGCCGAACTCCTGGTCCTCGTTCCAGAACGCTCCGCCGGTGCGGTAGAGGCCGTTGTTGGCGATGAGGGTCTGCCCGGAGAAGGGCAGCGGGTCGTGGTCGGTGGCGAGCATGATGCCGGGGTAGTTCATGGTGTCGTAGACGAGGTTGTTCTCGATCGTGTTGTCGTGGCCGCCGTACACGGCGATGCCGTTGGCGCGCCAGGGCAGTTGGACGGTGTTGTTGCGGAACGTGTTGTCGTGGCCGACGTCGACGGAGGGGTCCTTGACGTACTTGTTGGCCCAGACCGCCATGGAGTCGTCGCCGGTGTTGCGGAACGAGGAGTCGAAGACGGTCGAGTTGCGGGTGCCGTTGGAGAAGTTGACGCCGTCGGCGTAGGTGTTGCGGATGCGCATGCCGCTGAACTCGAGGCCGTCGGCCGGGCCCCAGAGCTCGGGGATGTTGCTGTAGTCGCGGCCGACCCAGGCGGCGACGTTGGCGTGCTCGATCCACACGTTGCTGATCTTCGTGTTCTTGCCGAAGCGGCCGTTGAGACCGACGCCGCCCTCGGCGTTGCCGTCACCGCCGCGGATGGTGCCGGAGCCGAAGATGGCGATGTCGGAGATCTTGGTGTTGTCGTCGATGTCGAAGCCGAAGTTGCCCTCGTGCGGGTGGTTGATGCCGCCGGCGTCCTGCGGCGGGATGAGGGAGTAGAGCTGGGAGTGCCACATGCCGGCACCCTTGATCGTGACGTCCCTGATGCCGACCTGGTTGTACTGGCCGCGGTCCTGCGGGTCGTCGGTGAGGATCTTCTTCTCCTGGCGCCACTGGCCGGCCGGGATCCACACGCAGTCGATGTCGCCGTTCTGGTCGGCGGTCACGGCCTTCTGGATCGCGTCGGCGTCGTCGACGCCGTCGCCGGGGACCGCACCGTACTCGGTGATGGAGGTGCACTCGGCGGGCTTGCTCGCGGGCGGGGCGACCTGCTCGAGGTCGATCAGGTCGACGACGTAGTACGCGGCGTCGTCCCCGGCGTCGCGCTGGAGGCGGAACGTGGTGCCCTGCGGATAGGTGGCGTCGAGCAGTGCGTGCGACTCGTCGAAGAGCCGCCGGGCGTCGCCGCCGGGGGTGTTGGTGAGGCCCTCGGGCTGGTCGGTGTTCCCGTACAGCCAGCTGTGCTTGGAGGACAGGGTCAGCTTCTGGACGAACTTCCCGTCGGCGTACAGGCTCAGTGTCTTCTCCTGGCCGCCGCCGCCCGGTGCGTCGGGGATGGAGTTGCGCACGACGATGGAGTTGGTGGAGCTGCGCGACGTGAACTCGACGTACTGGCCGGTGGAGGTGAGCCGCACCGACCTGCGGCCGGAGGACTCGGTCGCGAAGTTGGTGTGGCCGAAGGTGCGCTCGGCGTCGGTCTCCAGGAGCGTGCCGTCGTAGGTGCCGTCCTCCGCCTCGTACTCGGCGTAGGGCACGGCGGCGCCGCGGCCGACGACGAGGGAGCGGGCGAGGACGTTGTTGTCCTCGTTCGTCTCGTCGACGCGGCCGGTGGCGTCGGCGGTCGCGGTGAGGGTGGCGCCGCCGCCGGTCGCCTTCCAGGTGCCGTCGAGGGCGACGGTGGCGCTGTCGCCCGCGGCGATCGCCGGGGTCGTGCCGTCGAGCGTCGTGCTGCCGACGGTCAGCCGGGTCACCGTTCCGGCCGGGACGGAGGCGGTGCCGCGGTTGTGGACCTTGACGGCGAAACCGACGTCCGCGCCGACGGCGGGACTGGACGGGTCGCTCGTGATGCCCGTGACCTCCAGGTCGGGGCCGGGTCTCTGACCGACGGTCAGCTTGTCCTTCGCGGTGAAGCCGTTGTTGTCGTCGTCCTGTTCGGGCACCGTGTCGCGCGGGTCCACGACGGAGGACACGCTGTACGCGCCCTCGGCCCGCTTGCCGACGGCGACCGGGACGGTGGCCGACGCGCCCGCGTCGAGGGCACCGACCTCGGCGCTGCCGGCGACGGCGCCGGCCACGCTGACGTCGACGGTGGTCGGCTCGGAGGCCGCGGTGCCGGTGTTGCGCACGGTGGCCTCGACGGTGACGTCGTCGCTCTCGCTGGGCGCGGCGGGCTTCCAGGTCAGGCCGGTGACGGCGAGGTCGGGGCCCGGTGCGGGCACGCCGTTGACCTCGAACTCGGCTATCTGGGCGCCGTATCCGGCGCTGTTCGAGGAGATCTTCAGCTGGACGTCCGCGTAGCGGCCGGAGACCGGGATCCGGACGCTGTTGCCGTCGTGTGCGGGGTCGAAGGTGTAGTCGGCGCGCTCCTTGACGGTGGTGAAGCCGGTGCCCGTCCGGGTGCGGCCCAGGATCTCGATGCTCTGGGTGCGGGCGGACCACGCGGGGTCGGGGTTGAGGGCGAGCCCGATCGAGTCGAGGTCGGCGTCGGCGCCGAGCTTCACGGTGAGCGTGGCGGGCGTGCCGGCCGATTCCCAGTAGCTGCCGGTGCTGCCGTCGACGGCGTTCTTCGCGAGATAGCTCTGGGTGGTGGAGGAGGCCTCGACGGGCCGGTCGAGGGCGAGGTTCGCCACGGCTGCGCCCGCGTCGGTCCGGGTGGGTGCGGCGTGGGCGGCGGCGGTGGGGAGCAGTCCGAGTGCGGTCAGGGCGGCGCCGACGCAGGCAGCGGCGAACCGCCTGCTGCGGTGCCGGTGTCGGCTGGGTCTCACGGCTTCCATGTGCGGGTCACCTTCCGGGTGGGGGTGGGAGGGGTGGTGGCGGCGGGCACCACTCGGGCGCCGGTGTCCCGCTCGCCCCGCGCCGTGACTCAAGCATCACCAGGACGTGAACACAAGATGTCGCGCATTCTCTGCAATTTTTTGACAGCACATCGCAACTGACTCAGACGCTTGATCCCAGGCCCGGCGCGACGCCGGTCGCATCGCAGAGCCGTCGTGACACAGTCGTAATCTTGCAATCTTTGATTCGAATCTTGCGCCCGTCTGTAGCCCGACCTATCGTGACGGCACCCATCAGGGCAGCACTTGGGCATCACCCCAGAGGAGCCGTAATGAAGCCCCGTAACCTCGCGATCCTTCTGACCACAGGTCTCGCCTTCACCGCCACGGCCTGCGGTGGCGACTCCGGGTCCGACGCCGGAGGGGACGTCACGATCACCGTGGCGTGCCAGCCGGCGAAGACAGCGCCCAAGCAGCGCAAGGCCTGGGACGACGACGTCGCCACGTTCGAGAAGGCTCACCCCGGGGTGAAGGTCAAGAGCACGGACCAGCAGCCGTGCTTCGACCCGAAGACCTTCGCCGCCAAGCTGGCCGGCGGGCAGATGGAGACCGTGTTCATGGTGCCGGTCACCAACTACGCGGACGTCATCGCGAAGAAGCAGGCGAAGGACATCACGGCCTCGACCGGCCTCGTGAAGAACTACGGCGACATCAAGCAGGACGTCCGCGACATGGTCACGAAGGACGGCAAGGTCTACGGCGTCCCGAACGTCAGCTACTCGGTCGGGCTCGTCTACAACCGGGCCCTGTTCGAGAAGGCCGGGCTCGACCCGGACAACCCGCCCAAGACCTGGGACGAGGTGCGCACGGCCGCGAAGAAGATCGCGGGCCTCGGCGACGGCTACACCGGCTACGGCGAGTACGGCGGCGGCAACACCGGCGGCTGGCACTTCGCGCAGGCGCTGTTCAGCCGGGGCGGCGAGATGGTCAGCGGCGGCAAGGCCGCGTTCGACAGCCCCGAGGGCAAGGCCGTGCTGCAGACCCTGCACGACATGCGCTGGAAGGACGACAGCACCGGCAGCAAGCTCCTCATCGGCTGGGAGTCGCTGATGCAGCAGATGGCGGCCGGCAAGACCGGCATGATGCTCGGCGCCCCGGACGTCGTCACCGACGTGGTGCAGAAGTTCCAGGGCAAGCCCGAGGACTACGGCATCACCGGCATACCCGACGGCAAGGCGTCGCTGACCGGCGGCGAGGCCTACATGGTCAACCCGAAGGCGAGCGCGGCGCAGACCAAGGCCGCCCTGGAGTGGATCGACTTCGAGTTCAACACCCCGGGCAAGGGCCGCTTCGACTTCGGCCGCGGCAAGCTCAACGGCGAGGCCGTCGGTGTGCCCAACAACGACTACATGGGCGACTCCCCCACCGGAAAGAAGATCGCCGAGGACCGCAAGGCGAGCGCCGTCCTGCCGGTCGCCAACTACGAGCCCTACGTCGACACCTCCGCCGGCGTCGAGGCCAAGCTCGAGCCGGAGAAGGCCCAGGAGCTGTACGCGGTCCTGGACGTCGCCATGTCCGCGGTGCTGACCCGCGAGAACGCCGACATCGACAAGCTCCTCTCGGACGCTTCGACGAAGGCGAACGCGATCCTGGCCAAGAGCTGATGCCGATGGACACCCTGACCGAGAAGCCCCGGTCCCGCCCGCGCCCGCCCGTGGCGGCGCGGCGCGGCGGCCGGGCGCCGTCCAAGCGCGGCCGGGCGGCCCGGCGCAATGTGACGGCGTACGGCTTTCTGTGCGCCGCCCTGTTCTGCTTCGCGATGTTCGCCTGGTGGCCGATCCTCAAGGAGGTGCTGCTCAGCTTCCAGCAGACCAACCTGGTCGACGACCCCACCTGGGTGGGCCTGGACAACTTCCGTACCGTCGTCGACGATCCCGCGTTCGGCCAGGCCTGGCGCAACACCCTGGTCTTCACGCTGCTCGCGCTGGTCTGCGGCTATCTGGTGCCCTTCGCGGTGGCGCTCGTGCTCAACGAACTGCGGCACGCGCGCGCGTACCTGCGGTTCGTGGTCTATCT